>JAGTVD010000078.1 GCA_018224505.1 Desulfatitalea sp.
ATGAAGCCATCATGCAAAAATACAATATTCAATTGCTGGAACCGCAATAGTTTTCCGGACCGTAATATGCAATCCGATGTCTCCAACACAGCGGCCAGGCCGCCCCGGCGTTCCCTGTCCCGGGCCCTGACCAATCAACTGATCGTGACGGTCGCCCTGATCTTCATGCTGGCCACGATCGGCAACTATCTTTTCTTTACGCAGCGTTCTAAAACCCTGCATGAGGCTAAGGCATCGGAGTATCTGGTTTATCTGGGCGACAGCCTCGAGGTGCCCCTGTGGAATATCGACAAGGATTGGATCAAAAGCATCTGCGATTCGTTCGCCAAAAACGAGACGGTGGCCCTGCTGCGGGTGAGCGATGAAACCGGTGCGTATCTGTTCGAGACCTTTCCGGCGGACCCGAACCATCTGATTCGCAAATCAAGCGCTGTTCACCACAGGGGGAATTTGATTGGGCGCATCGAAATCGGCTTGACCACGCGGATTTATGAGCGCAGCAACAACCATTTCCTGTTGGGCAGCATTCTGACCTTGATCGTGGTGGTCACCGGCATGGCACTGTCCACCAAGTTGATCTTGAACCGGATCATCAACAAACCCTTGTCCCATCTCATGGTGCGGATCGATCAAATATCTTCGGGTGAATACCGCCCCGTGCCGGAATTGCTTGAACACCGTGAGATATTTCGCATTCTCGACAAATTCAATTTCATGGCCGGGGAGGTCAAGCGGCGTGAATTTTCTTTGCGGGAGACCAACCGTCAGCTGGCATCGGAAATTTCCGAGCGGCAATCGGTGGAAGACGCATTGCGCGAGAGCGAACAGCGCTATCGTCAATTGGTCGAGGAGTTGCCGGTGGGCCTTTTCCGGGTTTCGCCCCGGGAAGAAGGCGCCTTTCTGATGGTGAATCCGGCTTTTGTCCGCATGTTCGGCTATCAATCCAAGGACCAGGTAACGGTACAGTCCGTCCAGGAACTCTACCGCTATCCGGACATGCGCAAACATGTCATGGAAATGCTTCACGCCGAGCAATCCCTGCAAGGCTTGGAGGTCGCGTTCAAAAAACGCGATGGTTCATCCCTGATCGGGCTGGTCACCGCCCACGTGGTGACGGATGCGAATGGCACACCGCTTTACATAGATGGGATCATCGAGGAAATCACCGAGCGCAAACGGCTCGAGAACCAGATTCGGCAACGGCAGAAAATGGAGGCCATCGGAACCTTGGCTGGCGGCATTGCCCACGATTTCAACAACATTCTCGCATCCATTTTCGGTTTCGCGGAGGCGGCCAAATTACAGTACGCAAGAGGCGCCCCCATACAATCCCACCTGGACGAGATCCTCAACGGGGGGCTGCGTGCCCGAAGCCTCATCAAACAGATCCTGGCCTTCAGCCGGCAAACGGAGGTGGCCAAGGGGGCGACCGCCATTGTGCCCATCTTGAAGGAAACGGTTAAATTCCTGAGGGCGTCGCTGCCGGCCCTGATTGAGATCCGGCTTGTTGTGCAGGTCAAGGAGGTGCTGGTCTGGGCCGACCCGACCCAGATCCACCAGGTGCTGATGAATCTGTGCACCAATGCCGCCCATGCCATGAAATCCCATGGCGGCCTGCTTGAAGTGACATTGGATGAGGTGTCGCTCGACGACGAAGCGGTTTCAAAGTATGGGGATATGGCAGCTGGAACCTATGTCCGGCTGACCGTAAGCGATGAGGGGCACGGGATCCAACAGGAGTATATCGAACGCATCTTCGAGCCCTTTTTCACTACCAAGGAGCGCGGTGAGGGCACCGGCATGGGGCTGGCAGTCATCCATGGCATCGTCAATGATATGGGCGGTACCATTAACGTGGCCAGCGGACTGGAGAAGGGTTCGGTCTTCCAGGTCCTGTGGCCTCGATACCGGGGGGCGCCGCCGCCGTTCGAAGGTGCGTTGCCCGCGCCCGTAAAGGGCCGGGGTAACATTCTGTTTGTGGATGACGAGAAGGGTTTTCTTGCATCGGGCAAGGAAATCCTGGAACAGATCGGCTACAGCGTCACCACCGCGGCCAACGCACCGCAAGCGCTGGCCGCGTTTGCTGCAGATGTACACAAATTCGATCTGGTGATTACCGATCTGGTGATGCCCAAAATGACCGGTCTTGATTTGACACAGCGCTTGCGAAAGTTGCGGCCGGATCTTACGATCATTTTGTGTACCGGTTTCAGCGACAACATCCTGTCGATCAACAAAGAGGTGGTCGGGATTGCCGATGTGGTGATGAAACCTTTGCTGGCCGGCGAATTGACCAGCGCCATCGAACGGGCGCTGAAGGGGAAATGACCTGGGACGTTTATGGCCAAACTGCTGATCGTCGATGATGACGCCAAAATATGCAGTTTCCTGCTCCTTTTTGCACAGGAGTGGGGACACGCGGCCATTCATGCCGGTTCGGCCAGGGACGGTTTGGCGCTGGCGCGCGCGGAGCACTGCGATTTGATCCTGCTTGACCTGGATCTGCCGGACGGCAACGGGCTGCGCATTCTGCCCGAGCTGATTGATGCCCCTTCCCATCCGGAGGTGATCATCATCACCGGAACAGGGGATATCAATGGCGCCAAGCTGGCATTTCAATACGGTGCGTGGGACTTTGTGAGCAAACCCTTTACCATGGAAGAGATTGCCCTGCCGGTGTCCCGGGCCCTGGCGTATCGCAAGGAAAAACGGGCGCTGTCGACCCCGTTGAACCTCAAGCGGGACGGTATCCTCGGTTCGTCCCAGGAGATCCGCAACTGTCTGGAGGATGTGGCACGGGCCTCGGCCACCGACGCCAGCGTCCTGATCAGCGGCGAGACCGGGACGGGCAAGGAATTGTTCGCCCGGGCCATTCATGAAAACAGCAAGCGGGCGGAGGCCGGCTTCATCGCGGTGGACTGCGGCGCAATCCCCGAGTCTCTGGCCGAAGGCCTCTTCTTCGGTTATGAAAAAGGCGCTTTCACAGGTGCCGCGGCGCGCCAGGAGGGTATCATCGCCCAAGCCGCCGGAGGCACTCTTTTCCTTGACGAAATCGGCGATTTGTCCGCCAACATCCAGAAGGCCCTGCTGCGCGCCTTGCAGGAGCGGCGCATTCGGCCGCTCGGGGCCGCGCAGGAAGTACCGGTGGATTTTCGGGTGGTGGCCGCCACCAACCGTGACCTGAGCGCCATGGTGGTGCAAAAGCGCTTTCGCGAAGACCTGCTCTTTCGCATCCGGGCCTTCGAAATCAAGCTGCCGCCGTTGCGCGTGCGCAAGGACGATATCGAGGTGATGGCGGTCAGCAAGATCCATCAGATCTGCCGGCACTACGACCTCGGCATGAAAGGCATCGCCCCCGAATTCATCAAAAGTCTCCAGGCAAACGATTGGCCGGGCAATGTCCGGGAGCTGCTCAATGTGCTGGAATACGCCCTGGCCGCGGCGGGCGACGACCCCACCCTGCACCCCAAACACCTGCCGCCCGAATACCGCGCTTCCACCGTGGCGCTGAAATACACCCCGGCCCCACCCGGGGGGACGGGTGACAGCGACAAGCGCCCAATGGAAAGTGCCTTTCCCACCCTTCTGGACCATCGTTCAATGTCGGAGGCGCAGTATCTGCAGATGCTCATCGAGCGGGTCAAGGGAGACCGGGACATGGCGGTCGCTCTTGCAGGAATCTCACAATCCGGTCTTTACAGCCTGATGAAAAAGCATCATCTCACATTCGCCGACCACTCAGGGGATCGTTAGGCCCGCCGATATCAAACAGGACACATGCCGTACTACCTTGCGTCCAGCGTTGTCCTTGATGCCCAGATCCTTCATGGTGCTGATCCAATGGGAAAGCACGGTCGATCCGAGAAGGAGCAGTAAGCAATCGTTTCACAGCGTGCGTTTGCTTTATGGCGCCATCGTGATGGGGTGTTGCCAAGCCAACCGCATCGTTTCCCTTAGGGCTCGCGCAAAAATAAGTTTGCATTTTAGGCGCCCGGATTTGGGCCAGATTGGTTCGATCAGAGGATTCAAAACCGGAGGCATAGCGAGCTATTCCGAGGATTTTGAATCCTCTGATCGGGCCAAGATGGCCTGAAGCAGGGATGGATAAAATGTGAAGTTATTTTTGCGCGA
Organism: Desulfatitalea sp.; assembly: GCA_018224505.1. GTDB lineage: Bacteria > Desulfobacterota > Desulfobacteria > Desulfobacterales > Desulfosarcinaceae > Desulfatitalea. The sequence continues at coordinate 4,132 of JAGTVD010000078.1, forward strand.
G
>JAGTVD010000079.1 GCA_018224505.1 Desulfatitalea sp.
CCGGCGACGGGCTGGAAAACGACACGGAAATCACGCCGGTGCTCGAAACAGCGGCCGATTCGATCGCCGACGACGTCCTGCCCGGTTTGGATCTGGACCAGGGCCAACCGGGGGATCGGATCGAAAACGGCTCCAATGGCGAGCCGGTGACCGCACCGAGCGCTCGTGACAACGCAGCGGCCGATTCGATCGCCGACGACGTCCTGCCCGGTTTGGATCTGGACCAGGGCCAACCGGGGGATTGGATCGAAAACGGCTCCAATGGCGAGCCGGTGACCGCACCGAGCGCTCGTGACAACGCAGCGACCGATGACGATGGCCAGGAGCAGGTGATTCGTCTGGACACCGTGCTGAACCAGATGCGGATGCATGAACAGCGCATCTCGGAAAAAATCTCCCTCGGTATTGAGACGGAATTGACCCGGCAAAGCCGGCCGCAGGAGGATCAAACCGACGCGGATGGACCGCCCCTCGAGGTAGCACAGGATGGGGTGGCGGCTGACCGTACATCGCCTGCAGTGACCGGTAAAGATCTGGAAAAGGCTATCGAAGAGGTGATCCGCACCCGGTATGCCCAAACCATCGAGCAAATGATTGCGACCGTAGTGGAGAAAGTGGTCACACGGGAAATGGAAAGCATCCGCCAGAGCCTTTTGAACGACGACGAAACACAAGCGTAATCGCAAAACCTGCCATGCACGGGACGCCGCAGGCCGGGAGAGCGGCTTGTCCGGCAACGGTTAAAAAGAGTCTTGATTTTTCATGGGGATTATTCATTATAATCCCCTTTTTCTGTTTTTAACCCCCTCTCGGCCAAGCAACCGCGGCCGGATGGGACCGATCAGTCATGGAGCCGGATGTTATGAGCACAAAGATGTTGGACAAGGGGTACGATCCCAAGGCAGTGGAGCAGCGCTGGTACGAATTCTGGGAGCGGGAGGGGCACTTCGCCGCTGCGGACGCGGATGGACGGCCACCTTTTTCCATCGTGATCCCGCCACCCAATGTGACCGGTGTCCTGCACATGGGGCACGCCTTGAACAACACGATGCAGGACATCCTGTGCCGCTACCGGCGCCTGAAGGGTGACAATGTGCTGTGGATGCCGGGTACGGACCATGCCGGCATCGCCACCCAGAACGTGGTGGAACGCCAACTGGCCGCAAATGGGCAGGACCGACACCAGCTCGGGCGCGAAAAATTCATCGAAGCGGTCTGGCAATGGCGGGAACAATCGGGCAGCGCCATCATCAATCAGCTCAAACGGCTGGGCGCTTCGTGCGATTGGCAGCGCGAACGCTTCACCATGGACGAAGGGCTCTCACGCGCCGTGCGCACCGTTTTCGTGCGTCTTTACGAAGAGGGGCTTATTTACCGCGGGATGTATATCACCAACTGGTGCCCGCGATGCCGCACCGCCCTTTCGGATTTGGAGGTCGAGCACGAGGAGCTGGATGGCCATCTCTACCAGATCCGCTACCCCTTTGCCCGGGGCAAAGGGGGTGTGGTGGTGGCGACCACACGGCCCGAGACCATGCTGGGCGACACCGCCGTGGCCGTCCACCCCGACGACGAACGATATGCCGACCTGCCGGCCGAGAGCGTCATTCTGCCGCTGATGGAAATCGAGATCCCCATCATCCGTGATGCCTACGTGGACCGCGCTTTCGGTACCGGCGCCCTTAAGGTGACGCCGGCTCACGATCCCAACGACTTCGAAATCGGCCAGCGCCACAAGCTGCCCAGCAACAAGGTGATCGAAGATGACGGCACCATGGGCGCCGCGGCCGGACAATTCCAGGGCCTGGACCGTTTCGCCTGCCGTAAGGCCGTGGTGGAAGCGCTGCAGGAGAAGGGGTTGTTGTTGAGCATGCAGCCCCACAAACACGGTGTGGGGCACTGTTACCGCTGCAAGAACGTTGTGGAACCCAATCTCTCCCGGCAGTGGTTCGTCAAAGTCAAACCCCTGGCCGAACCGGCCATACGGGCGGTGGAAAGCGGGGCCACACGCATCATCCCCGACACTTGGGCCAAAACCTATTACGACTGGATGTACAACATCAAGGACTGGTGCATTTCCCGCCAGATCTGGTGGGGCCACCAGATTCCGGCCTGGACCTGCGGGGCATGCGAAAACCTGGTGGTGGCCATGGCGGCGCCGGCCCAATGCCCCGCTTGCGGCGCCGCCGAGCTGACCCAGGAAACCGATGTCCTGGACACCTGGTTCAGTTCGGCCTTGTGGCCTTTTTCCACCATGGGTTGGCCCGATCAGACCCCGCTGCTCAAAACCTTCTACCCCACCTCGGTGCTGGTGACCGGCTTCGACATCCTCTTTTTCTGGGTGGCCCGCATGATGATGATGGGCATCCATTTCATGGGCGAGGTGCCGTTCCGGGATGTCTACGTGCATGCCCTGGTGCGGGACGAAGAGGGCAAGAAGATGAGCAAATCCAAGGGCAACGTGATCGACCCCCTGGATGTGATCGACACTTACGGCACCGATGCCTTCCGCTACACTCTGGCGGCCTTTGCCGCCCAGGGCCGGGACGTCCGCTTGTCCGAGAAACGGGTGGAGGGCTACCGCCACTTCATCAACAAGCTGTGGAATGCGGCGCGCTTCGCCCTGATGCACCTGGACCGGGGCTACGACCGCATCGACCCGGCCGCGCTGCTCTCGCTGCCGGACCGTTGGATCCTGGCGCGCCTGGACCGGATGACCCGCCAGGTGGCCGAAGCCCTGGACGACTACAAATTCAACGAAGCCGCCGGCGCCGCCTACCAGTTCGTGTGGCACGAGTTCTGTGATTGGTACCTGGAGGCTGCCAAGCCGGCCCTGTACGACGAGGGTGCCCCGGCGGCCCGGGAAGCGGCACGCCAGGTGCTCTGGACCGTGTTGCGCGACACGCTGGTGGTGCTGCACCCCTTCGCGCCCTTTGTGACCGAGGAGATCTGGGACAAACTGCCCGGCACCAGCGGATCGATCATGCAGGCGACCTTTCCGCTCGCTGAAGGTCCACCGCCCGATGGTGAGGCCCTGAATCCGGCCGAAACCGAGATGGCCCTGATCGTGGCCCTGGTCACCGCCATCCGCAACATCCGGGGCGAAATGAACATTTCGCCGGCGGCGAAGCTGCACGTCACGGTGCAGAGCCCCGAGCCGGCCACCCGCGCCGCCATCGATCGCGATCGCGCCATTATCGTCAACCTGGCCCGTCTGGAAGCACTGGCCGTGACCGAACCGGGCGAACGCTCCCCCACCTCGGCCACCGCCATTGTAGCCGACACCGAGTTGCTGGTGGAGCTCAAGGGGGTCATCGATTTCGCACAGGAGGCCCAGCGATTGGAAAAGGAGCTGGGCAAATTGAACAAAGAGCTGAGTGCCATCAACAAAAAGCTCAACAACGACAGCTTTCTGGACAAGGCGCCGGAGGCCGTGGTGGCCGAAGTGCGCGAGAAACAGGTTCTGTTGTCCGAGAAACAGGACAAGTTAAGTGCGACGCATGCGCGGGTGGTGGGGTTCAGGGGTGAAGGGTGAAATGACGTTTGGAGATGGAGGGACGGGCATGCGGGGTTTGGTGATGACGGCGGGGGTGCGGCGGCTGGTCGATCTGGCTCTGGAGGAGGATATCGGCAGCGGAGACATCACCACCGATGCCCTGGTGGCCTCGGAGGCCCGGGCCAGGGCGGTCATCGTGGCCAAAGAGCCCCTGGTGGTGGCCGGCTTGGACCTGGCCCGATATGTGTTCCAGCGGCTGGACCCGGATTTGCGCTTTGAACCCACCCTGTCCGACGGTGATGCGGCGGCCAAGGGAATGGATGTGGTGGTCCTCAACGGACGCCAGGCGGCCCTGCTCACCGCTGAACGGACCGCCCTCAATTTCCTGCAGCGCCTTTCGGGCATCGCCACCCAGGCGCGCGCCTATTCGGCGCTGCTCGGCAAAAGCGCCACGCGTCTGGTGGACACCCGGAAAACCACACCGGGTTGGCGGGTGCTGGAAAAATATGCCGTGCGGGTGGGTGGCGCGGCCAACCACCGCATGGGGTTGTTCGACGGCGTGCTGATCAAAGACAACCACATCGCCGCCAGCGGCGGAATTACGGCGGCCGTCACACGCATTCGCGCGACGGTATCCCACCTGACCAAAATAGAGGTGGAAGCGGCCACCCTGGATCAGGTGCGCGAAGCCCTGGCCGTTGGCGTCGAGGTGATTATGTTGGACAACATGGACCTGCCCGCCATAGAGGCAGCCACGGCGCTGATCGCGGGTCGGGCTCTGGTGGAGGTGTCGGGCGGGGTCACTGCCCAAAACCTGAAAGCGCTGGCGGCCGCCGGGGTGGACTTGATCTCGGTGGGGGCGCTGACCCACTCCGCCCGGGCAGTGGACTTGAGCATGAATATTGGAGAACGTGTTAAGTTTTAAGTGAAGGTATTCTGCCGATCATAGCTGCTGTGTGCCCTCGTCATGGTGATCTGCGCATGCCGGCGTTTGCTTTCGATAAAGGCATTGAGCCGACATGATACCGATTCGCGATACCACCCCTTCCAGAAACGTCCCGGTGATCAACAATGTGTTGATCGGCATCAACGTGGTGGTATTTCTCGTTCAAATGATGATGCCCGAGCCGTTGGTCGAGCGCTTCATCTTCACCTACGGCCTGGTGCCGGCCCGCTACACCGTTGACCGCCTGGCCGAGCACTTCACCTTCACCCAGCAAATCTTCTCCTGGCTCTCGTTCATGTTCATCCACGGTGGCTTTCTGCACATCCTGGGCAACATGTGGACGCTGTACATCTTCGGGGACAATGTGGAAGACCGTTTGGGACCGGTGCGCTACCTGCTGTTTTATTTGCTGTGCGGCTTGGCTTCGGGCATTTCCCACTTCGCGCTCAATGCCGGCTCCACTCTGCCCACCATCGGCGCCAGCGGCGCCATTGCCGGCGTAATGGGAGCCTATTTTCTGCTCCATCCCCATTCGCGCATCCTGACCTTGATCCCGATCATCATATTCCCGTTGTTCGTGGAAATCCCTGCCTTTTTCTTCCTGGGCCTCTGGTTGCTGCTCCAATTCATCAATGCCACCGCCACCAGCGGTGCGGCCGGGGGTGTGGCCTGGTGGGCGCACATCGGCGGTTTTCTCTTCGGCATGCTTTTTCTCAAGCTGTTCGATGCCCTGCCCCATGCCGGCGTCACCGCCCGCGTGCGCCCCCTCACCACCCGCAAACACAGCCATCGTTTACAGGTGGCACGGCCGGACCGCTCCGAACAACCATCGGACGTGCATGCCACCATTGCCATTTCGCCCTACGAAGCCCTGGTGGGTGCGCGCAAGCTGGTGACCATCCCATTGGGCTTCCAGCGGCGGATCTACCGGGTCAACGTGCCGCCGGGCATGGATCATGGTAAATTGCTGCGCCTCAAGGGTCAGGGCAATGTGCGCGCCGACGGTTCCCGGGGCGACGTGCTGCTCAAAATCGTTGTCCAATAGGGCAGTGGCGCGCTTCGCCACACCCCGCAACCGGGAACACCGCGCCATCCACACTGCGTGCCTGCGCCTGACAAGGCGGCGATATGCGATAACCCTGGCGCAAATGTTCAACAATTCTCGCAGCACTGATTCGTTTTTGTTATGTTGGAACCGCTTGACAAAAAGTTCCTTCACTGTGCATACTCCATTGAAATCAGATAAGAATAATAGATCCAACCCTGAATTGAACCGCATGCAAGGCAAACCATTGTTTTCAATCCACTGCCCCAGGCGCGAAGACCCTATCCCCTCCGCTTGAAGGATGTCCCCATGTCCACTTCTGTGACCCAAACGGTCTCCCCTGTTGGTTTCAATCGCAATACTCGCATACAGTTTTGGGTGGTGCCGATCCTCATGGCACTGGTTTACCTGGTGGCCGATTCGCCACCCAGTTTGTGGGCCGCTCCCCCGGCCGTGGTGGTGATAACTGTGGAAGAAGCGGCGGTCAACCCGCCGGCCGAGTATGTCGGACGCACGGAAGCGATCCAGGCGGTCGACCTGCGAGCCCGGGTGGAAGGGTTCCTGGAGCAGGTGGCCTTCCGGGAAGGTGCCGATGTTCAGGCCGGCGACCTGCTGTTCGTCATCGAGCCGGCGCCTTACCGCGCCAGGGTGCGCGAGGCGGAAGCCCGGGTGGCGGAAGCCGAGGCGACCCACGAGATGGCACAACAACGCCTGGGCCGGCTCCAGGCCGTGCGCACCGGGGGTGTGTCCGCCACCGACCTGGAGACCGCCACCAGCAACGAGCGCCAGGCGAATGCACGACGCCAGGAGGCCAACGCCGCCCTGGAGACCGCCCGCTTGAACCTGGGGTACACCACCATCCGCGCCCCCATCAGCGGGCGCATCGGCCGCACCGCTTACAGCCGGGGCAACCTGGTGGGACCCGCATCCAACCGCCTGGCCCGCATTGTCCAGATCGACCCCATCCGGGTGGTCTACGCGGTGAACGAAGCCGATCTGCAGACACTGCACCCGGGCGGTGACAGCAACGGCCGCGCCGATGCGCAAGAGGGTTGGATCTCCCGCTTGCGGCTGCCCAACAACACCGAATATCCTCTGGCCGGCCGTTTCGATTTCATCGACAACCAGGTGGACCCCGGCACCGGCACCATCGCCGTACGGGCGATATTTGACAATCCCCAAGGGCTGCTGCTGCCCGGCCAATTCGTCACGGTGTACAATCGCCGGCCAACACCGGTGACTTTGCCGGTGGTCCCCCAGTCGGCGGTCCAGGCCGACCGCGAAGGTCAGTATGTGTTCGTGATCGACGACCAGAACCGGGCGCAACTTCGCCGCATCGCCATCCGCGCCGCCATGGGCACCCAATGGATCGTGGAAAGCGGCCTGACCGCCGGCGAGACCATCGTGGTCCAGGGCGTTCAGAAGGTGACCCCGGGCCTGGAAGTGACCCCCAGCCGCGCTGTTCCCGCCAAGGAGTAACGCATGATCTCCAATATCTTCATCGAGCGGCCGCGGCTGGCCCTGGTGGTCTCCATCATCCTCACCCTGGCCGGCGTCCTCGCCCTGCTCAATATTCCCATCGCCCAGTTTCCGCCCATCACCCCGCCGGAAATCCGCGTCTCCGCCGTCTACCCCGGCGCCGGCGCCGAGGTGGTGGCCGCCACCGTGGCCGCACCCATCGAGGCGGAAGTCAACGGTGTGGATGACATGCTCTACATGTCCTCCACCAGCGCCAACAACGGCAGCTATACCTTGAGCATCACTTTTGCCGTGGGCACCGACCCCAACATCGCCCAGGTCAACGTGCAGAATCGGGTGCAGCAGGCGACGCCCAAACTGCCCAGCGAGGTGACCGACCAGGGAATCTCGGTGCGCAAGCGCTCCTCGGACATCCTGGCATTGATGAGCTTTTACTCCCCCGAAGGCACCCGGGATGCCCTTTATTTGAGCAACTTTGCCAGCATCAACGTCAAAGACGCTCTGACGCGTCTGACGGGGGTCAGCGAGGCCTTCATTTTCGGCGCCCAGGACTACAGCATGCGCGTCTGGATGGACCCCGATCGGCTTGCCGCCCTCGGGATGACCGACGATGACGTCATCGCCGCCATCCGCCGCCAGAATATCCAGGCCGCCGCCGGCGCCGTGGGCGCCGCCCCCACCGGCGTCGACCAGCAGGTGCAATACACCCTGCAAACCCGGGGCCGCCTGGAAACGCCCGCGGAATTCGAAAACATCATTCTGCGCAGCAGCGGCAATGGCGCCCTGGTCCGCCTGCGGGATGTGGCGCGGGTGGAGTTGGGCGCCGCAGCCTATTCGGCCCGTTCCACCCTCAACGGCGCCCCGGCGGTGAACATGGCCGTTTACCAGAGCGTCGGCACCAATGCCCTGGAGGCGATTGAGGCGATCGAAGCGGAAATGGAGCAACTGGCGGAGCGCTTCCCCGAAGATGTGGAATATCGCCTGGTGTACGACACAACCGAGTATGTGCGCTCGGTCATCCGGGAGATCATCATTACCCTGCTGATCACCTTCTGCCTGGTGGTAGGAGTCACCTTTCTGTTTTTACAGGATTGGCGGGCCACCCTGATTCCCTCGCTGACCATCCCGGTATCGCTGATCGGCACCTTCGCCGTACTCCTGGCGATGGGCTTCAGCGCCAACACCCTCACCCTTTTCGCCCTCATCCTGGCCATCGGGCTGGTGGTGGACGATGCCATTGTGGTGGTGGAGAATGTGCAGCGGGTGATGGTGGAAGAGCAACTCGGCCCCAAAGCGGCCTCTGTAAGGGCCATGGGGCAGGTCACCGGACCGATCATCGCCACCACCCTGGTGATGATGGCGGTCTTTGTGCCGGTGGGGTTTCTGCCCGGCATCACCGGACAGCTTTACAAGCAGTTCGCCGTCACCATCACCACAGCGGTGCTCTTCTCGGCCTTCAACGCCTTGACGCTGAGCCCGGCCCTGTGCGCCATTTTGCTGCGCCCCCCCCAGGAAATCCGTCGCGGCCCACTGGCCATCTTTTTCCGCGGCATCGTCGCCTCCCGCCGTTGGTATGTGAACATCGCCGGTGTTCTGGTCCGGCGACTGGCGCTGGCCCTGGTACTGGTGGTAGCGGTGATTGCCGCCGCCGCCGTAATGTGGAACAGCCTCTCGCGCAGTTTCCTGCCCAGTGAAGACCAGGGTTCTTTCTATCTCAATATCGAACTGCCCGAATCGGCGGCCCTGCCCCGCACGCAACAGGTGATGTCCCGGGTGTCCGAAATCCTGAACGAAACCCCCGGGGTGGCCG
>JAGTVD010000080.1 GCA_018224505.1 Desulfatitalea sp.
CCCTTGCCCTTGGGCAGCTCGGGCAGATCCGCCAGGGGAAATATCAGCAGGCGGCCAAGCAAGGTGACGGCAGCGATGCACAGCGGCACCTCGGACGCCGGCACCACCAGCGGCGACAGCGGCAGACTCCCCGGCGGCAGGCTCAGAAAGGCCTTGCCCTTCTGGTTTCGGGTGTGGAGGCTCTCCAGGACCGTCACAAAACCGTATCCGGCATCGCTCACTGCCAGAATACGCTGCTCCGGGTCACCCATCAGCACCGTTACGAAAGGGGATTGGGGCGGTGTTTTGAAGAGCCCGGTCAGGGGGATCCCATTACTTCGCGCCGACGGAAAGTCGGTCACCGCGCTCATGTAGCTTCGCCCCGTGGCGTCGAGGAAGACCGCCGGCTGGTTGCTCCTGCCCCGGGCCGCGGCCAGGAAACCGTCTCCGGCTTTGTAAGTCAGTGTCTCGGCCGCCACGTCATGGGCCTTGGCCAGACGCACCCAGCCCTGCTGGGAAAGAATCACGGTCACGGCCTCCACCGGCGCCAGTTGGGTCTGGGCGATGGCTTTGGCCTCTTCGCGCTCAACCACGGCGGTACGACGCGCGTCCCCGTACTGGCGGGCATCGGCGTTCAACTCTTTCTTAAGCAAGCCCTTCAGACGCGCCGGAGAGTCCAGGAGGGACTGAATGCCCTTCTCTTCCTCCATCAGCGCGGCCTGCTCGTCCCGGAGCTTTTTTTCTTCCAACCTGGCCAGATGCCGAAGCCGTAACTGGAGGATCGATTCGGCCTGACGCTCGGACAGGTCGAATCGTTGCATCAGTACAGGCTTAGGGTCGTCGCTGGAGCGGATGATCCGAATCACCTCGTCGAGGTTCAGAAAGACCACCATCAGGCCGACGAGAACGTGCAGACGATCCTGGACCTGTGCGAGCCGGTGGCTCAGACGGCGCCGCACCGTCTCCCGGCGATAGTCCAACCACTCGGTGAGGATCTCGGCCAACCCCTTGACCCGGGGTTTACGATCCAGGCCGATCATATTGAGATTGACTTTACAGGTGCGCTCCAGATCCGTCACGGCAAACAGGTGCAGCATCAGTTCGTCCCGGTCCACACGGTTGGATCGCGGAGTGATGAGCAACCGCACCGGCTCTTCGCTGTCCGACTCGTCCCGCACATCCGCTACAAGGGGCAGTTTCTTGGCATTCATCAATCCGGCGATCTGCTCGATAATCTTGGCCGGCGACGCCTGGTAAGGCAGCGCATTGACGACGATATCCCCATTTTCGGCCTGCCAGGTGGCGCGCATGCGGATCGAACCCCGGCCCGTGCGATAGATCGACATGATCTCGTTCGGGGGGGTGATGATCTCGGCGCCGGTGGGGTAGTCGGGCCCCTGGATATGCTCGCACACCGCCTCCAGGCCCGCGCCGGGGTTGTCCAGCAGGACGATGCAGGCCCGCACCACCTCGTGCAGGTTGTGGGGCGGAATATCGGTGGCCATGCCCACGGCGATGCCGCTGGAACCATTGAGCAACACATTGGGCAGCCGCGCGGGCAGGGTCAGCGGCTCTTCCAGAGTGCCGTCAAAATTAGGGCCCCACTGAACCGTGCCCATGCCCACCTCGGCCAGCAGGGTTTCGGCATAGGCGGACAAGCGGGCTTCGGTGTACCGCATGGCGGCAAACGACTTGGGATCGTCGACGGAGCCCCAGTTGCCCTGCCCCTCGATCAAGGGGTAGCGGTAGGAAAAGGATTGCGCCATGAGTACCATGGCTTCGTAGCAGGCGGTATCCCCATGGGGGTGAAACTTGCCCAGCACATCACCCACGGTGCGCGCCGACTTTTTAAATTTGGCGCTGACCTTGAGCCCCAGTTCGGACATGGCGTACAAAATGCGCCGGTGAACCGGTTTGAGGCCATCGCCGATGAACGGCAGGGCCCGGTCCATGATGACATACATGGCATAATTGAGATAGGCATTCTCGGCAAACAGGTGAATCGGCGTCGATTCCACCTGACTTTCCTTGGCCGTTAAACCCATGAATCGGTCTCCTTGATAGGGCAATGAACTGCTCAACCAACCCGGCTGGCACGGTGCTGACAGGCACCCGCTTTACCATGCCGGGGAATCGTTTTCCAATGGAGATTTGCAAGGCGTTTGAAATGACGATCGCTGCAGGGCGGCCTCAGGAAAACAGCTTTTTAAATAACGAACTACCCTTTTTACCCGCCCCGTCGATGCCTGCCGCAGATCGTGAGGCTTCCCCATGTGGCGGGTCTTCGGCGCCGGGTGCCGCTGGCGGCGGCCCTTCGATTTCGACCAACCGGCCGCCGCCCAGAAACCGGAACCGCGGGCCCTGAGCGCTCAGTGCCACTACCATGTCGGGCGACAGGGCCGATTCCGCAGCGGGTGGCCGTCCATCGATCGACACGGCGGCATTGCCGGTGAGGTCTCTAATCCAATACTGGTCGCGATCAAAGAAGATCTGGGCATGGCGGTCACTCACCGCCGGGTGATCAATCACGAAATCGCACCCGGCGCCTTTACCCAGAACGACGGGCAGTGTGGTAAAGGATTTCAGGGCCGGGCCATATTGAATGGCCAGGGGCACCTTGACGGAAGCGGCGGTCGGACCGGGGGTCGAAGGCACCACCGGCGGGGGTTGCAGTGGTATCGCAGGCGGAGTCGGCGGCGCAGGCCGCGCAGCGGGCGGCTGGGGAGGCGGCGGTTGTGGTCGTTCCGCGGTGACGCCTGAATCGGATGGCGGCGCACTGATGGTTTGGGTCAGAAAGCTGACCTTGGGTCCGCCTTCCGCGAACATGAGCACATCGCCATCTTTCAGGTACGCCTCCTGGAGCCTGAGCCCGTTGACAAAGGTGCCGTTGGTGCTCTGGTCAATGATTTTGAACCGATTGCCTTCCCGCACGATTCGGGCATGAATGCGCGAAAGGGTCACTTCGTCCTTGGCGAAACGCACCTGGCAATCGGGGTGCCGGCCGATCCTGATTTCACTGTCGGCCAACTCCTGGATGTCGCCTTTGAGGGGCCCCTGGATATGGACCAGTTGCACAATGATATGGGGAATCGTTGTCATATCGATAGGTTCGACCTGTTTATGGTGAAGCATCCGTTAGTTGCCGCCAGCACCCCTGCCGGGAGATGGCTCGACTAACAACAAAATACTATAAAATCAAAAGTTTGATAATATTCGTTACCACATCCGCAACCCTTTCGCAACCGCCGAAACGCGCCGTTGACAATCCAAAGATAGCATAATAGAGTCAGATAATTATCTTTCCGTAAAAAGTCAAAAGGGAAAACGGATGCGCACGATCCCATATTACGCAGATCCTAAGGCAGTGGTTCGGTGGCAGGATCGCCCATGACGCGCAAGTTGAACCATCTCCCTATTCCGGCACTGCTGCTGCTATGGTTTACAACGGCCTGCATGGCGGCGGAACCCATTGCAAGCCATCGCATCTATTCGCTGCCCATGTTCGAAGCGGTCACGGTGGTCCGGCCCTGGTTGCGGCACAATGCATTCCAACTCACAGGTAGCGTCCAAAACGAGCAGGGGGTAAGGCTCGAGGTGGTACGCAACGGCGCCTGCTGGGCCATCCAGCTCAGCCCCCACTCGCCGCTGGCCACCCGCATTGCCGTAGCCCCCGACGACCCTGCCGATGCCACACTGGACCCCTTGTGGCAGCATCTGGAGGCGTATACCACGCTGCCGCGTCCGACGGCCAAAACCTTTGCCGGCAAGGCGCCGGAAACCGTTCGGACGGCCCTGGCCGCCACTGTTTGCATCCATGCCGAACAGGAGGGTGCGCCTGTGCAATTGAGCGGTTTCGCCATCGACCGCACGGGTATCATTCTCTCCACGGGTCATGATCTGCAAATGGACCAGGCCGTCACTGTCCGCCTGCGCAATGGAACTGAAACCGATGGGCGGGTTGTCGCTCTTGACCGTCATCGCGATCTGACATTGATCCAGGTTCCGGTGCCCCTGCAAACGGTTATTTCCCTCCACAACGGACGGTTCCTGCCGGCCCCCCAAGCCCCCCTGTTTGTCCTTGGCTGCCCCGCCGGCGAGCTTGACGGCATCCGGCATGGCCGCCTGGACGGCCCCCCCCGGCAAGTGGCCGGACTGCCCCTGTGGCAAGCACGGATGGTGGTCGAGCCCGGCAGCAGCGGCAGTCCGGTGCTCGATGGCGAAGGGCGTCTGGTGGCGGTGGTCAAAGGACGCTATAGGGGGTCGCACGACATCGGTTTTCTCATTCCCCTGGAAACGTTGCTCTTTTTTCTGGAGAACCATTGAACATGGATCTGCAATACGGCCGATACCGGATTGTCAAGGAACTGGGCAAAGGCACGATGGGGGTGGTCTACCAGGCCCACGACCCCCAGATCGACCGACTGGTGGCCTTGAAGGTGATGCGCCCCGACCGGGTGACCAGCGAGGCCTTCGTCGCCCGTTTCCTCAAGGAGGCCCGGGCCATCGGCCGGTTGTCCCATCCGCACATCGTCACCATCTACGATGCCGGTGAGGATCATGACACCATCTATATCGCCATGGAGTTCCTGGAAGGCGAACCCTTCAACGACGTGCTGCGAACCGGGCGGCCCGACGTGGCCCAGTGCGTGGAATGGGCCCGCCAGATTGCCGCCACCCTCGATTACGCCCATCGCCAGGGCATTGTGCACAGGGACATCAAACCTTCCAATATCATCATGACCCCGGATCAGCAGGTCAAGTTGACCGATTTCGGCATCGCCCGCATCGAGGAGGCCGCTGCGGGCCAGCAGACCCAGGCGGGCGAAATATTGGGCACACCCCTTTACATGTCGCCCGAACAGGTGATGGGACAGGCCGTCGACGGGCGCTCCGATCTCTTCTCCCTGGGGGTGATCCTCTACGAAATGGTCGTGGGCCGCAGGCCCTTCGCCGGCGACAGTATTGCCGCCATTTTTCGAACCATCACCCAGGATACTCCGGAATCGCCGGATCAGGTCGATCCGTTTATCCCCAAGGCGTTGTCCGACCTGATCATGAAAAGCCTGGCCAAGGCGCCTGAGCAACGATTTCAAACCGGCGCCCAGATGGCGGCGGCCCTGGCCGCCGTGTTGCCCGCTGCAAAACCTCTGGCAGCACACACCGATCCAGCCCCTGGCCCCCCCAAAGCAAAGCTGGCCGTTGCGGCAGCCCTCCTGTTGGCCCTCATCCTGGGGTCAGCGGGGTATTGGCTTTTGCGACCCGGCCCGGGGGACTCCGACCGCAACGCCGCTGCCGGCCCTGCCGCGGCCGTCTCGCCTTCGAGGCGGCCGACACCCGTCGATGCCACACAGCAATCCGGCACACTGCCCGTCCTGAAAGTCACCAGCGAACCTTCAGGCGCCCACGTCTACGTTGACGATGGACTGAAAGGACGCACACCGCTGGACGTACCGCTGCCCATTGGCAAATACGAACTGCGCTTGAACCTCGAGGGGCACATCGAATGGCAGGCCCAGGTCAACCTGGACACCGATGGTGAAACACCAGTGAACGTTACATTGTGGCCGCTGGAATGAAATTACCCGATGCCACTACCAACAAGGGAGATGGATCATGAAAATCAACCGGCGTGTTTTATTCAGTTTTATCACCGCCTGCATCGTCACCTGCGTCACTCTCTCCGGCATCGCCTTCGGCCAAATCAAAGCCGGCCAGACGGCGCCCGCCTTCACTCTGCCGGACTTGGCCGGCCAGCAGCATGGGCTCACCACCATCGAAGGCCGGCAAATGACGGTGCTCTTCTTTTTCGATGCCGGCTCCGATGCCAGCCAGGGAGGACTGCTGGTGCTCGACCGGTTGCTGCGCCAATATGACGACCGGCAATTGAGCGTCTGGGGCATCACCCGCTCGGATACCGATGCGGTCCGCCGTTTCAACCAAAACGCCCAATTGCAGTTCCCGGTATTGCTGGATGCCGCCGATGTGAGTCGCCAATACAATGCCACCACCATATTGCCGGTGGTATGCGTCCTGGGTCCCGGCCGGGAGGTGCTCGATTACTTTCAGGGCGGGGGCGCCACTGTGGAGGTGATGCTCACCCGGCTGGCCGAGCGCCAGATCCACCGCAACCAACCCCGGCTGGCCGAAGCAATGGCCGAAGCGGCCACCCGGCAAAACCCGGACAATCCGGATGCCCAGGCGGTCCGCGGGTATGCAGCGCTGGCACAAGGCCGCAACGATGAGGCCCGCAAAGTGTTCGATCAACTGGCTGCGCGCAGCGACCCCGGCACCCTTATCGGCCAGGAGGGCCAGGCTGCTGTGCTGGCCCGCGAGGGCCAGGCGGACAAAGCACTGGCCCTGGCCGAAGCGGTCACCCGCAAAGCCCCCCAGCGGGTCATGGCCCACAAAATCAAAGGCGACGTGCTCATCGGCAAAGGCGACCGGACGGGCGCCGCGGCCGCCTATCAATCCGCAGCCACCCAATCCCAAGGCGCCCCTTTTCAAAAGGCGGAAGCGTTCAACCAACTGGGTCGCCTTTACGCCGACCAGGGGCAGTACGGCGAGGCTCGCAAGCTGTTCGACAATGCAGTGGCCATGGACCCCTACTACCTGGAGCCCACCTCCAACAAGGGGGTGACCTTTGAAAAAGAGGGGATGTGGAACCAGGCCCTGACCGAATACCGAAAGACCCTCGCCCTGGACCAAACCGATACCATCGCCACCGTGCTGGCCCGCAAGGCGGAGCAAGTGCTCTCCCTGCAACAGGACAGCGCCGGCCGCAATCGCATGGATCAGCTAGTCAACACGCTGGTGGAACGCTACAAGCGCCAGCAGATAGAGCGCCCGGCACCGCCTGAAGACGAGTGGACCTCCCGTCCCCTGATCCTGAGTTTCGTGGACATCCAGGAACGGGGTGGGCTCTCCAGCCGGGATGGTTTGGCCATCGTGCTGGCCACCCGCCTGGGCGAACTGTTGGCCGCATCGGGTCGGGTTCAGGTGGTGGAGCGGGTGGTCATGGAACGGCTGCTCTCCGAGCTCAACCTGGGATCTTCGGAGCTGGCCGATCCGGACACGGCCCTGAAACTGGGCCGTCTGCTGGCCGCCAAGCTGATCGGCACCGGTTCGCTGCTATACATGCCTGACAGCACCATGATCCATTTGCGCTTGATCGATACCGAAACGTCCGCCATTGCCAAAACCGTCGCCCACCCGATCACGTCCCGGTCCGACCTGGAACGGGAGCTGTTCGACCTGAACCGCTCGATTCTCAAAACCGTCATGGAGACCTATCCCCTGCAAGGGTACATCGTCCAGATGGGCAGCCAGGAAGCAATGATCAACCTGGGCCGCAACCAGGGGGTGACCACCGGCACCACCTTCGCCGTGTTGGAGCCAGGCGCGGAGATGACCTACCGCGGGCGGGTGTTGCGCGGCGCCATGCAAACCGTCGGCAAGCTGGAAGTGGTAAGGGTGGAACCCGATCTGAGCTATGCCCGCATCGTCGAGCAGAACCGGACCTTGGCGCGCGATGACCAGATCCGGGAGGTTCTGACGGAACTGGCTGCCACGGGGCGCACCGATGGGCGATAGCACACCCCAATGTTGGGGTACACGACCCGGCCATGGGCTGGCCCTGGTCCTGGTCGGCGCCCTGTTGCTGCTGGCGGCCTGCGCCGCCAGCAGGACGCCTGGCGCCGGCCAGCCCATTGCCATCGCTGTCTGGGACTTGGAAGATCTGAGCGTCCTGCCGGCGGGCCCGCCCGGCATGGGAGAAATGCTGGCGGTCCAGATCGCAGCGCGCCTGGGCGGCAGTGATCACTATCAGGTGGTGGAACGTCAACAGCTGGTCAAGGTTATGGAAGAACTGCACCTTGGCAGCTCCGACCTGGCCGACCCCCACACCCGCTTGAAGTTGGGCCGCATCATCGGCGCGCATCAAATGGTGTTCGGGGCTTTTCAAACAGTGGGCTCCCTGGTGCGCCTGGACCTGCGCCGCGTGGACGTGGCCAGTGGGCGTATTCTGCAAACCGCCACCACCAGCGCCCCGGCCGCGGACATGGGCGGGTGGCTGCAGGCCGCCGACCAAGCCGCCGACGAACTGCTGCGGTAGAAAAGGTATTGCACCTTGACTATGCTCCGATTTAATTATAGTTTTTTCCAAGCCGACAATGAACAAGGCGGCACGGCAGATTCAATTATTCTTAATATCAACACACAGACAACCTTGTGGAAAACCCCTTGATGGCCGCATTGCCTCTCTCAACGGAGCCCTCGCTGCTGCCTTACCTCCAACCGGGTCATTCCGGCTTGCGCCTCCGCCTTGCGCTCACCGAGCCCCGGCCCGACGGCGCTGCACCCCCCTGGGCCACCATCGAGGGTGCGGGGCCTTTTACGGCCCTCGCGGAAGCCGCCATCACCGCCGGCACCGACGGCCCGCCTTTAATCGAACTGCTTGTGTTGGTGCAACCCGATCGTTACCCGGCCATCACTTCCGAATTGCAGCCGGTATGCAACCCGGATGTCGAATCCCTGTGGCAGGCCGCCGCCCGTCGCAAGGCATCGGGAAGTGAAATCCCGCTGGCGCTGTGGCCGGAGCAGATCGACGCGCACAAGCAATGGGTGCCCTGGCGACCGATCTTCCAGTGTCATTACACAGGACGCTTTGCCCACCCACTGTGTCCCCGTTGCGGCGCCGGGCTGACCCTCTGCCGCAACGACAGCCACCTTTCCAAGGCCGGCTTGCCGGATTTCAGCACCTCCCTCGCACGTTTTCTCTTTTGCCCGTCCTGTGCCACCGCCGCCGAACCGCCCCGGTTCTACACACGAACGCTCCCCGCGGACCCGCCCGATCATCTCTTGGGACCCCAAAACCTGATCGAAGGGTTCAGCCGTCTGCTGACCCGGGAAGATCTCGCCAACGATCTGCCTTGCATCGGCTGTGATCAGACCGCCACCTGCTATGGACCGCAAAACGCCGTGCGACAACGCATGGCAGTGGTCTCTTTCTACCCCTTTTTCATGTTGCCTTACCCGGCCCCCAGCCTGAACTTGCTCGACTTCATCGCATTGCTGACCGGGACGGCGGTCGATGGGGTGGCCCGCCGGTTGACCCGGCAACAGAAACCCGGACGGTTGCGCAAACTGCGTCAATGCCAACCGCAACTATCCACCGGCGACGGGTTGTTGTTTCGCCAACCGTCCCAACACTTCGCCGAAGTGCTCTACCTGAAACTGACCCTGCTCGAAACCCTTTTCGAGCGATTATCAATCGCCGGATACGCAAGCGGACCGGTGGCTGACATGTCCCTGGAAAGCTTCTGGGTCAAATTGCCGGCCCATGCCGCCCGACTGCCCCTGTTCTGGCATTTCCACCTGCAATGGATCGACACCGTCGGGCGGCCCGGCACCGAACCGGCCGACGGACCCCTGGCGCTCGGCCGCCTGCGGGCCTTTCTTGGATCGGCATGGTTTTATGTCCTGCTGACCAACGACCATCAGGAGGGCCGGAACGTGCAAGCGGCTGTGGATGGTCTCGTGTCCAATCCGCCGCTACCGCCGGCATCGACGCCGAACCCCGTATGGGAGGGCAATCCGGTCTTTGCTCCGGCAAACCTGCTGAACCATGCACAGCCCCTGCCCCTCGATCAGGACGGCCTGACCCTGTGGCACCGCGCCCTGAATCTGGGCCTGGCACTGTTTCAGGCGGGTCGCAGAGCGGACCCGGACTGGTCCGACCATACGTTCAGAAAAGAACTCGAAAGCCTCAAACAGGCGGTGCATAATGTTCTGTTCCGACATCCCATGGACCGCACCGCCGTGGGGAGTACCCCGGCGACGGGGCTTTCACAAGATCAGCAGATCGCAAGCATCGTGCGGTCCGTTCTGGCGCGATGGCCCCAGGACCCGGCCCCGCCCGAACAGCTGGATGCACCGGCCCCGGTCCCGGAACACCCCCTGCCTCACAGTGAAGGGGATTTCCTGCAAACCGTTATCCTGGGCGCCGGGCGGCCCGGCACCGAACCGGAACCCCAAGCACCTGCAGCCGCGCCGGCATTGGAGGAGACGGTGCTCATCCGTGGCGCAACGCCGAATACCGCCGAATCTGCCGAGCCCGCCGCCCCTGAGGATGATCTGGCGGCCACGGTCGTGCTAAATCCCGGGCAGACAGACCAAACGCCCGGGGCGGCAACGTCGCCGACGGCCGCCACCGAGCCGCCGGCCACTGCGGTACCCGCCGCCCCGGACGAAGCGACGGACCTGGAAGCCACGGTTTTGATGGGTGGCGGGGTTGCACCGCCCTCCCCCCGGACCGTGCCTTCGGCACCCCCATCCCGGCCGGTGAACCCGCCGG
>JAGTVD010000081.1 GCA_018224505.1 Desulfatitalea sp.
GAAGCCGTGCAATCGGACATCTTCGATCACCTGCTGGCCATTTTAACTGAATTTGATTTGCGGGTGTTTCAATACCCATCCGGTCATGATGTGACATTGGTCGGCGAACGGATCGTCGGAGGCCAAACCTCATAGGGGAGGCGACGGCAAGCCACTTCCGCGAACATTGGGATTTCCCACATACGATTCAAGCTGCTTTGCATCTATGACCCAGGTGTCAAGGGTGCCGGGCTGGTGGGTCCCATTGTCCAGACCATGCAGACCGCCTGCATCAGAGTGCTTGAATATGGCAATGCTTAGGTATCGGTACCCCTGTCCAGCGTGTGGGAGGCTACCGCCATGGCCAAGGACGCCGGCAACGACAGCATTGTGGCCAACAGCGGCGGCGGCACCAACCCCTTCGGCCGATCCGCCGGAGTGCGGCCCAAAGGGCGCTGCAGGCGAGGCTTCTTGCGATGTCCTGCCTGACCCTTGAGGTTGCGCCCGGCGGCAAGCCGCCTTATGGTTTGAGACAATACCGTCAGCCAAACCTTTACGCGCGGCGGACTTCGAAAACCACCGCGCGTCAACCCGTCAGGAGGGATCGAATGAAACCGTTCTCACTGATCATCGTGCTCACCACCATCATCCTGATGACCGCCCACGCGGGCCACGCCATGGAAATCGCCGGTGTGTGGACCAAAACCACCCACCCGGACCCGAACAACATCATTGTGCTTTATCGTGAATCCGGAACCATCAAAGCCATCGGCTACGAACAGGTGGGGGACATGCCCGCCAATTGGCACGGAGACGGCAAAATCACCAATGACGTCGTCGAGCTGCGTTACCGCTACAGTGCGGATGCCACACCCGCCGGGTGGGAACCCCGGGGCCGCATGGTGTTGACGCTGTCCGGGGACGGTCAAAGACTGCACGGCACAGCCACGTCCCGATCGGGCGGTTGGTCCGACCGCATCGAACTGATGCGCGTGGCGGTCATCTTGCAGCCCTGATCTGCGCGCCGCTCCAGCTGAATTCAGCATTGAGGGACAACATGCCCGGCGTCGACAAGGCGGATGCGCCCTTGACCGATGGCCAGGCGGAGGTTGCCGTTTGGCAGAAGCAAAAAAATGGGTCGATAACGTCCCCCGGCGTGGGGAGAAGGAAGGTGTGTAATGAAGACTTACGAGAAGCTGTTCATCGATGGCCGGTGGGAAACCCCGGCGGGCAACGATTCCATCTCGGTGACCGATCCGTTCAGCGAAACCGCCTGCGGCCGGGTGCCGGCCGGAACGGACGCGGATGTGGAGCGTGCGGTAGTGTCCGCGCGCCGGGCGTTCGGCGTGTGGTCCTCGGCGGCACCGGCCGAACGGGCGGCGGTGATCGGCCGGATTGCCGATGCACTCGCGGCGCGCCAGGATGAAATCGGCCAAACCATCAGCCGCGAACTGGGCATGCCCATCAAATGGTCGACACGCATTCAGGCCGCCCTGCCGGCCACGGTGATGGCCACCTTTGCCGAAATGGCCGCCCAGGGCCCCCCCGAGCAAACCTTTGACAACGTGCGGGTGGTTAAAGAGCCGGTGGGGGTCTGCGCCTTTATCACCCCCTGGAACTATCCATTGCACCAGATCGTCGGCAAGGTGGCGCCAGCCTTGGCGGCCGGTTGTACCATGGTGGTCAAACCGAGCAGCGAAGCACCGCTCAACGCCTACCTGCTGGCCGAAATAATGGCCGAATCCGGGCTGCCGCCCGGGGTTTTCAATCTCGTCACCGGCACCGGACGGGTGGTGGGCGAAGCGCTGTGCCGCCATCCCGAGGTGGATCTGATCTCCTTTACCGGTTCCACTGCCGCCGGACGCCGCATCGGCGAATTGGCCGCCCGGTCGGTCAAGCGCGTCACCCTGGAATTGGGCGGCAAGTCGGCCAATGTGATCCTGGACGACGCCGATTTCCAGAAGGCGGTAACCCATGGCATCAAGGATATCTTTCTCAATTCCGGCCAAACGTGCAGCGCCCTCTCGCGCATGCTGGTACCCGCTCATCGCCAGAGCGAAGCGGTTGCCATCGCCCAGGCGTCGGCCGCAAAGGTCAAAATGGGCGACCCCTCCGATCCGGCCAACTACATGGGCCCGCTGATCAGCGCCAAGCAGCGGGACAAAGTTCGCGGTTTCATTCAAGAAGGATCGGCCGAGGGCGCTACCCTGGTCTGCGGCGGCGACGCGCCGCCCCCCGGATTGCAGCGGGGCTATTTTGTGGCCCCCACCATTTTCGCCGATGTCGCGCCCACCATGACCATCGCCCGGGAGGAGATCTTCGGCCCGGTGCTGTGTATCATCCCTTACCAGGACGAGGACGATGCGGTGCGCATCGCCAACGACACCATCTATGGCTTGGCGGGTGCGGTGTGGTCCGGCGACCCGGAGCGCGCCCTGCGGGTGGCGCGCCGGCTGCGCACGGGCCAGGTGATGATCAACGGCGGCGGCTTCCACCCGCGCGCACCCTTTGGCGGGTACAAACAGTCGGGCCACGGCCGTGAATTCGGCACGCACGGCCTGGAGGAGTTTCTGGAGACCAAAGCGCTGCTGATGGAATGAAAGCTTGCAGCTTTCATCACGCCCGGTCAGCGGTATTTTGCTGGAGATGGTCTATGCGAAAATGGGTATAATGCACTAAATCATGGCAATTGCAGAGGTATTCCGGTAATTGGCTGATAAGTGAGAAAGTCATCTTGGCAATAGTGCCAATACACCTCGTATCGTTAAAAGGTGCCATCACATGAACCACCATCAGACCGGGCTGTTGTGCGGGGAAGGACAGATTCCTTTACGCATGCCGGACAGCGTAAACATTTTAGAC
>JAGTVD010000082.1 GCA_018224505.1 Desulfatitalea sp.
ACCGTGTTGCTTTCATGCAAAACAATTACAATCTCAAGCCGGCACAAGCCGAAGATGCGGTTGAGGAAGGCGAGAAAAGAAGACGGCAACTCTATTCGCTATTCCGCAAGACCGATTACAACGATCCCCTGCACTATCATCTGGTACTCAACACCAGCCGCATGAGCCAGGACCAGGCCCTGGAACAGATGGTCACTTTGGTGCGCGGCGCTGAAAAAGGGTAGGCGTCCTGGCACACGCCCTGAAAGCGCTTTCAGGGCGTGTAGGTGGCGCAGGCATCCTCCGACTCCCAGGTGGTCACCCGCCTGACCCGGACGCCTGTGCCGGTCAACTTGTCCGCCAGCGCATCCGCGATATAGACGGCGATTTTTTCCGATGAGGGGTTTCCGTCGAAGAAGGGCAGCTCGTTGAGGAACTTATGGTCCAGGGTGTCGATCACGGCGCCGACATGGACTTTGAGCTCGCCGAAATCCATCAGCACGCCCCATGAATTGAGTTTGTCACCGGCCACGCACACCTCCACCTTCCAATTGTGCCCATGGAGGTTTTCACACTTTTTGGCCACCATGCGCAACTGATGCGCGGCTGCGAAATGGGCGAGGATCTTCAGTTCGAACATAATGTTAACTTCCTTTACAGCTACAACATCGCCTTGGAGGCGGCACTTTTAAAAATATCTTTGATCCGCTTGCCGATCTTGCCCTGCTCCAGCCGGGCGAACTCCTTGAGCAACGCTTCCTGTTTCTTGTTCAAACGGGTGGGGGTTTTAATGGTGACCTGAATGATCTGGTCGCCCGGCCGGCCGGTTCGCAAGGAAGGGATGCCTTCGCCTCGAAAACGAAACACATCGCCATATTGGGTGCCCTTTGGAATCTCCAGGGGTTTGGTGCCGTTGAGGGTCGGCACCTCGACGGTGTCGCCCAGGATGGCTTGGGTGAAGGAGATGGGGATTTGGCAATAGACATGATTTTCTTCACGCTTGAAAAAGTCGTGGGGCTGAACGTGGATGAAAACATACAGATCCCCGGGAGGGCCACCCATCTGGCCGGCCTGTCCTTCGCCGGACAAGCGCAGGCGTGAGTTGCTGTCCACCCCGGCCGGGATCTTGACCGCCACGGTTTTGTGGGTCAGCATCTGGCCATTGCCCCCGCAGTGGGAACAGGGGTGGGGGATGAACCGCCCCGCGCCCCGGCATTGGGGGCAGGTGGTCCGGATGGTGAAGAAACCCTGGCTGCGGCCCACCTGGCCGGCGCCCTGGCACTGGGGACAGGTTTCGGTCTGGGTCCCGGGTGCAACCCCCTGGCCGTCGCACTCGGCACACGTGACGTGCTTCTCGATGTCGATGGTGGTTTCCACCCCGAAGGCGGCATCCATGAAGCTGACATTGAGATCGTAGCGCAGGTCGGCCCCCCGTTGGGCATTGCCGCGGCCACCGCGCCGGCTCCGGAAGCCGAAAAAATCCTCGAAGATGTCACCGAAGCTGGAGAAGATGTCCTCGAAACCACCAAATCCGGAAAAGCCGGAACCTTCCAGGCCCTGATGGCCATAGTGGTCATAAAGTTGACGCTTCTGCGGGTCTCGAAGTACTTCATAAGCTTCAGCAGCTTCTTTGAACTTCTCTTCAGCAGACTGATCCCCCGGGTTGCGGTCAGGATGGTGTTGGAGGGCAAGTTTGCGGTAGGCGGCTTTCAGCTCGGTTTCGGAGGCGCTTTTGCTGACACCCAGTACCTCGTAATAATCCCGTTTACCTCTCATATGCGGTTCCGATTGGTCCTTGTTGTGGGTCCTTGTTTCATGCTACAAGCATCAACGATGAAAATGCAAAAAGCGGGCCGCTCCCAGTCAAACCCAGTAAGCCGCCCGACCATTGCACAGCGCGGACGATCAATCCGCTCGCTGCCGGTGGCCATGGCCACCATCAGACAACGCTTGTAATCAATGGCCAAATTTAATGCAAGAGCGCATGTTGTCAACGAAATCCAATGAACTAACATTTGTGCGCGAAATGTTCAACAACATCGCCGCCCATTATGACTTTCTCAATCGTCTGTTAAGCCTGCGGCGCGATGTCGTTTGGCGACGCACGTTGGTGGACGCCCTGGTGCTGGATGGGGCCCCCCTTCTGTTGGACGTGGCCTGTGGCACCGGCGATGTGGCCCTGGAGATGGCGTGCCGGCTCGATGCAGGGGGGCAGGTGGTGGCCGTGGATTTCGCGCCGGAGATGTTGCGGCGGGCAAAACCCAAGGTACAGGTAAAACGCTGTGGCGCTGCCATCCAATTGGCGGCGGCGGATGCCTTTGATCTGCCGTTCGGCCCCCGGCAGTTCGATGCCGTGACCATCGCCTTCGGCATCCGCAACATCCAGGACAAGGCCGCCGTGCTCGAGCGGTTTCACCACCATTTGAAACCGGGCGGCCGGTTGGCGATCCTTGAGCTGGGCATGCCGTCCCAAGGGGTTCTGGGAGCGCTCTTTCGCACCTATTTCAGCCGTTTGCTGCCGCTTGTGGGACGGTTTTTCTCCAAACATGGATTCGCCTACAGCTACTTGCCCCATTCCGTGGCCCACTTTCCGCCGGCGGGGACATTCTGCGCCCTCATGCGCCGCGCCGGGTTCGAAAATGTGCGGCACCGCCCCCTGACCCTGGGGATCGCGGTTCTGTTTGTGGGTGACAAGCCGACAGCAGGCAATTGACGCCTTTTGTCTGTAAGCGGCATCCAAATAGAGGATTGACATGGTCACGACATCCGACAACCTTCTGATCTATAACCGGCGCAGCGGATGCATCGAGAGCGAGACCGTGGTCGGTCGGGCCTGGATGGATCTTTTCTACGGCCGCCCCCTGGGGCGTCGCATCACAGCGGCGCTGCTGTGCCGGCCATGGCTTTCCAGGTTGTATGGCACCGTCCAAAACCACCCCATGAGCCGTCGCTCGATCAATGCTTTTGTCCGCCAAAATGACATCGCCCTCGACGAAGCCCGAATACCGCCGGGGGGGTTCGCCTCGTTCAATGAATTTTTCATCCGGCGGCTCAAACCAGGGGCCCGTCCCATCGACCCCGACCCCGGTGCCCTGATTGCACCGGCCGACAGCCGGCTGCAGGTCTTTAGCGTGGACGACCATTCGTGCCTGCGTGTCAAGGGTGCGGCGATCACCATTCCGGCGCTGCTGGGCCGCTCCCGTATCGGAAATCACTTTCAGGGCGGTACCTGTCTGATCTTTCGTCTGGCGCCCTCCGACTACCACCGGTTCGGATATGTGGACAACGGTCGCCAGGGGCCGGTGCACAACGTCGATGGCCCCTTCCATTCGGTCAACCCACTGTCACTGAAGCACAAACCGGATATTCACTGCACCAACTATCGGCAGTGGTGTTTCATGGAGGGGCACGCCCTGGGCACCATGATTCAGGTCGAAGTCGGCGCCATGATGGTGGGCAGCATCGTGCAGCACCAGCCTGGCGGCGGTCCCTGCCGACGGGGCGGCGAGAAAGGCTATTTCCAGTTCGGCGGCTCGACGGTGATCCTGGTACTGGGGCCCGGTCGTATCACCATCGATCCGGATATTCAGCAACATTCCGTCAAGGGCATCGAAACCCTGGTGCGCTTTGGCGAACAGATCGGTCGGATTGAAAAAGCCCCAAATTAACAATCCACCTGTCAACCGGACAACTGAAGAACCAACCCACCGGCAAACCGCACCGCCCACCGTCTATCGCCCATCCAGCACCATCACTTCGCCGCAACAGTCCTGGCGGGCCACATGCAGGCGGAAGCGGCAGGGCGTGTTGCGCAACGTCTGTTCCACTGTTTCGCGGGCCTTTTCCGGCGTGTTGTTGGTCTCGCTCAGGTGGGCCAGAATCACATGGCGCAGGGTGTCGTGGGCCAGCTCGGCCAGCAGTTCCCCGGAAGCCTCGTTGGATAAGTGGCCGCTGCGACTTTTGATACGTTGTTTCAGAGGCCAGGGGTAGGGGCCTTCGATCAACATGGTGGGGTCGTGGTTGGCCTCCAACACGAGCAGGGCGCAACCGGCGAGGTGCTGTTTGACCATGCCGGTGGCGATGCCCAAGTCGGTGGCGATGCCGATCTTGCACCCATTGGTGCTAATGGTGAAACCGGCGGGGTCCCGGGCGTCATGGGAGGTGGAAAAGGGGCGGAGCGTCAGGTCCCCGATGGCAAAGGCGCGTCCGATGCGGAAATGGTTGATGTCCGGCAGATGCCCGATGGCGCCGCGCGCCGCTTGCTCGGTGTCGGCGGTGATGTGCACCGGCAGGCCGTAGCGGCGGGCCAGGACGCCCACCCCGCGCACATGGTCGCTGTGCTCATGGGACACCACAATGGCATTGAGATCAGCCATGGAAAGATCGGCGGCTTGCATTCGCCGCTGAATTTCGATGCCCGACAAGCCGGCGTCCACCAGTATGGCGGTGTGGCCGTCACTCACATGGATGGCGTTGCCTTTGCTGCCGCTGGCCAGGACGCAGATCGAAAGCGGATGGGAAATGATCGTCAAATTCCCGTACTCCCGAACCCCCCTGCGCCGCGTTCGGTGACATCCAGTTCGACCACAGCGGCCACCTGCGCCTGGCACACCCGCTGGATGACCATCTGGGCGATCCGCTCGCCCCGGCGGAGCGCAAAGCACACCGGGCCAAGGTTGATCAATCCCACTTTGACTTCACCGCGGTAGTCGCTGTCGATGGTGCCTGGTGCATTGACCACGGTGATGCCGTGATGAATGGCCAAGCCGCTTCGGGGGCGGATCTGGGCCTCGAACCCGTCGGGCAATGCCATGGCAAAACCCAGGGGCACCAGGGCGATGCGGCCGGGTTCGAGGGTCCAGGTATCTTCAATGGCCGCACACAGATCCATGCCGGCCGCCCGGGGGGTCATGTAGCGGGGCAGGGGGATGTCCCGGTCGCGATCCGGATGCAGGCGTTTGAGCTGGATGGTGGGGCTGTCGGTACACATGGCGTGAAGCTCTTCAAGGCGTATTGATTTTTCAGCAACGGTCCACAGGACCCAACAAGGTGACGCCGAGGCGATCTTTCCGAAACAGGGCGCGGGCCAGGGATTGGATATCCCCGGGGGTGACGGCGTCGAGGTTGCGGATCACTTGATCCATGGGGACATAGGCGCCGAAGTGGATTTCATTTTGCGCCAGACGCACCATCTGGTTGTCCACGCTTTCAGCGGCCAACCAGAGATTGCCTTTGGTGAACTCCTTGGCATCCGTCAACTCCTCCACCGTCACCGGTTCTTGGCACAATCGGTCCGTGGCCGCAAGGATCAGGTCGGTGGTCTGTTGTACGTTGTCGGCTCCTACTCCGGCATAGACGCCGAACATTCCCGAGTCCACATTGGACATCATGAACGAATAGACCGAATAGGCCAATCCGCGCTGTTCCCGGATTTCCTGGAACAGGCGTGAACTCATGTTGCCGCCCAGGATCGTATTGAGCAGGGAGCAGGCGAACCGGCGCGGATCGGTGACCGCCATGCCAGGGGTGGTCAGGCAAATGTGCACCTGCTCCAGGCTTCGCGGATGGGCGCTGGTCCGGGCCTGGATGGGGGGTACGGTGCGGGCGGGCAGGGACAGGCCGTTCTGGATGGTGCCAAACGATGGCCCCACCATATCCACAAAGCGATCATGATCCACATTGCCGGCGACACTGATGACGATCCGCTCGGGGTGGTAGAACCGGTGGAAGAAATCCTTGATGGTGTCCGCGGAAAAGGAGAGAATATTATCCCGGTTGCCCAGGATGGAGCGGCCCAGGGGGTGGTCGCCCCAAAAATTGTTGCCCGCCAGCAGGTGCACATACTCCTCGGGGGTGTCTTCCACCATCCCGATTTCCTGTACGATCACCGGCCGCTCGCGTTCCACCTCCCGGGGGTCGAATATCGAGTTGAGAAAGATGTCCGACAGGATATCCACCATGGTATCCAGGTGGGTATCCATAACCCGGGCATGATAACAGGTGTTTTCGGTCGAGGTGAAGGCGTTGGTTTGCCCACCGATGGCATCGAACGCTTTGGCGATGTCATAGGCGCTGCGACGGGTTGTCCCCTTGAAAATCATGTGTTCAATGAAATGGGACAACCCGCTTTGGTCTTCGGACTCGTCCCGCGCGCCCACATCCACCCAGACACCCATGGAGGCCGAGCGGACGTGGGGCATGGTCCTGGAGACGATCTTGATGCCGTTAGGCAGGGTTGTTTTCTTTGTCACCGGGCTTCTGCTCCTCTTCCAGCGCCGCCTTGAGGCTCAGGCGGATGCGGCCGTCCTGGGAGACTTCCAGGACCTTGACCCTGACGATATCCCCCTCTTTGACCACATCGGTCACCTTGGCCACGCGTCGGTTGGCCAGCTGGGAGATGTGCACCAAGCCGTCGGTGCCGGGCGACAGTTGCACAAAGGCACCAAAGTCGGTGGTCTTGACCACCTTGCCCTCGTAGATCGCACCCTCTTCGGGGTCCATGGCGATGGCCTGGATCTGCTCCATGGCCATTTTGCCTTCGGCCTCGTTGGTGGCGGCGATTTTCACCAGGCCGCTGTCTTCAATTTCGATACGGGTGTTGGTTTCGGCCTGGATGGCGCGGACCACCTTTCCGCCCGGGCCGATGATATCGCGAATTTTATCCGGGTTGATTTTGATGACGATAATTTTGGGCGCATACTCGGAGATATCGGTACGCGGTTCGCCCAACGCCTCGAGCATCTTGTCGAGGATGTGCAACCGGCCGTCACGGGCCTGGACCAGCGCCTTTTCCAGGATTTCCCGGGACAGCTCATTGATTTTGATGTCCATCTGCAGGGCGGTAATCCCGTCGCGGGTACCGGTGACCTTGAAGTCCATATCACCGAATTGATCTTCATCCCCCAGGATGTCAGAGAGAACGACCACCTGGTCGTCTTCCTTGATCAACCCCATGGCAATGCCCGACACCGGCGCCTTGATGGGGACGCCGCCGTCCATCATGGCCAGGGTGCCGGCGCAAACCGTACCCATGGAGGATGAACCGTTGGATTCCAGCACTTCGGAGACCAGGCGGATGGTATAGTCGAAGGTTTCGCGGTCGGGCAGACTCTTTTCCAGCGCCCGGGTGGACAGCCCCCCGTGGCCGATGTCGCGGCGACTGGGGCCGCCAACCCGCTTGACTTCGCCTACGGAGAAGGGCGGGAAATTATAGTGCAGCATGAAGGGTCGCATCTCTTCGCCGCTGAGGGTTTCCACGCGCTGTTCGTCCGGTCCCGAACCCAGAGTGAGCACGCCCAGAACCTGGGTTTCGCCGCGGGTGAACAATGCGCTGCCGTGGGGACGGGGCAGCAGCCCCACCTCACAGGTGATCGGACGGACCTGGTCGAACGTGCGGCCATCAATGCGGCGACCCTCCTTGAGGATCATCTCCCGGCTCAGCTTTTTTTGAAGGGTGCCGAGGATTTCAAAAATTTCTCCTCGACGGTCGGCATAGGCTTCGCCCAGGCTCTCGGCAATCTCGTTTTTGAGGGCGCGTGTTGCGGTCTGGCGGGCCACTTTTTCAGGGATACGGATCGCTTGGTTGAGTTTTTCTCTTGCCATGCTTTTCAGTTGCTCGGCCAGGGCCTCATCCTCGGCCGGCGGCGTGAAGGGCCGTTTGGGCTTGCCCAGCGCATCGCGCAGCTGTTCCTGAATATCGATGATGGGCTGCAGGGCCTGATG
>JAGTVD010000083.1 GCA_018224505.1 Desulfatitalea sp.
ACCGCTTCATAGCCCTTGTCGCCGTGCAGAAAAAAACGCGCCAGTCGGGTGGCTTGATTGAGGCAGCAGATCAATACCCCGGTGGCAAATGGGTCCAGCGTACCGGTATGTCCCACTTTGGCACAGTTCAGGACTTTCTTCACATCGGCCACAGCCCTTGCCGATGAGATGCCCGCCGGCTTGTCCAGCACCAAAATCCCGTTCAATTGGTCGCGCATAGTTCGGGTTCGGTTTTGGCCAGGGCCATCAGTTGCTTTTTCAATTCAGGCAACGTGGCCTCCGTCGAGAATCCCGAGGCGCTGGTATGGCCGCCCCCCCCGTAACGTGCGGCGATGCGGGCCACATCCACCGTACCGTCGGACCGCAGGCTGACGTGGAATTGGGAACGGCCCTTGCCCCTGGCAGTGCCGCCCTGGCCGGCCAACTCATGGATCAGGGCCGCCACCTTGATGTCCTCGATGCGACGCGCGTAATTGATCAACCCGTCAATATCCTCCGCCTGGGTTTGGGTCTCCCGCAGCATGCGCTGGGTCAGTGTCATGATGGACACCTTGCCATTGGGCGAGATTTCCAAGGAGTCCAATGCCAGGTTGAGCAGTTTGATGCGCCCCAATGAATAGGTTCCGTAAACGTATTGGGCCACCTCGTAAGGGTTGGCCCCTCTGCCGATCATCTCTTCGCAGATGGCAAAGGCCGCCCGGTTGGTGTTGGAGAACCGGAACGAGCCGGTATCGGTTAAAATGCCGGTGTAGATGGCCGTGGCCATGGCGCAGTCGATCTTTACCGGCAGGGCTTTGATCAGGCGGTAAATGATCTCTGCGGTGGCGCACGCATCCACATCCACGATTTGCAGATGGCCGAACCGGGTGTTGGTCACATGGTGGTCAATGTTGATCAGCAAATTCGATCCGCCGATCGCTTCAGCCGGTTCGCCCACACGGTCGAGGTCGCCGCAATCAAGGACGAGGACGGCGTCATAAGGCAATGACGGGTCGATGTGCGGTGCGATGGTATGCACCGACGGTAAAAATCGGTAGACCGCCGGAATGGGGCTTTCATTGAACAGGTGTACCGTCTTGCCCATGGCCCGGAGCGCCAGGCCGGTGGCCAGCAGGGAGCCGATGGCATCGCCGTCCGGGTGGGTGTGCGAGGCCACCAGGAATCGTTGGTGCTTTTCGATGCTGTCAATGATGGTCTGGATCATTTTCTTTCACCGCTTTTAACAACTGCTCGATACGGGCCGCATAATCGATGGATCCATCATAGTAGAAACGAAGGTCCGGCATATAGCGCAAAGTCATTCGTTGGGCAAGCTCCCGTTTGACGAAACCGCGGGCCCGTTCGAAGGCGTCCAGGGCGTCCTGGCGTGTTGCCTCCCCGGCCGGGGTGCAGAAGTAGATTTTGGCCAGACGCAAATCGCGGCTGACCTGCACACCGGTGATGGTGGCACCTTCCAGGCGCGGATCGCTGATCTGCTTGTGCAGCAGTTCGGCCAGCACCTGTTTGATCAGACCACCCACGCGGTCACTGCGGGAAAAAGGTTTCATGGCTGCTTATAAATGGAGGATCTCCATCTCCGTCTCGATTATTTCCGCCAATCCCAAATCATCGGCGAAATTGATCACTTTGTCCATCTTGGCATTGATCAGTTGGTGGTCGGCGCCCACCAGGGAAAATCCGATTTGCGCACGCTGATGAATGTCGTTGGCGCCCACCTCGGCCACCGAAGCGTTGAAGTGGTTGCGAATCTGGCTGATGATCGACCGGATGATGCCGCGTTTGGTTTTCAGGGAGCGGCAATCGTGCAAGCGAAAGGTCAACACGCCATACCCCACCACCATGTGGGCCTGGGCCGACGATCGTTTGGGCATCACTCCACTTCCGGCCGGATCTCTTCCATGTAGTAACTTTCGATCACGTCACCGACCTTGACGTCGTTGAAATTTTCCAGACCGATGCCGCATTCGTAGCCGCTTTGGACCTCTTTGGCGTCATCTTTGAAGCGCCGCAGAGAGCTGTTCTTGCCGTTGTAGATGACGATGCCGTCGCGGATCAAGCGCGTGGGCCGTCCGCGTTCGATTTTGCCGTCGGTCACATAGCATCCGGCGATGGCGCCCACCTTGGGAACATGGAAGACTTCCCGCACGTCGGCGCGTCCCAGGAAGCGCTCTTCGAAGGTGGACTTCATCAGGCCCACAATGGCATCCTTGATCTCCTTGATCACGTTGTAGATGATATTGTGATAGCGGATGTCCACATTCTCTTCGTTGGCCATCTCCTGCACTTTGGGGTTGGGGCGTACGTTGAAGCCGATGATGATGGCTTCGGAAACGGCGGCCAGGGAAATGTCCGATTCGGTGATGGTACCGGTGGCCGCGTGCATGACATTAATGGCGACCTCCTCGTTGGAGAGTTTAAGCAACGATTCCCGGATCGCCTCCATGGAGCCGTCCACATCGGCCTTGATGATCAGGTTCAGCTCCTTGACTTCGCCCTCCTGCATGCGCTCGAAGAGTTTGTCCAGGCTCAGGCGGCTGGTCTTGGCCAGCTCCTTGGCGCGGTACTTCTGGAGACGGTGCTGGCTGACCTGCTTGGCATCCTTTTCATCCTTGAGGGCCACCATTTCGTCGCCGGCCATGGGCACGCCCGACAGACCGATGATTTCCACAGGATGGGATGGGCCTGCCTCGTCGACCTTGCGACCACGGTCGTCGAGCAGGGCCCGCACCTTGCCGTGGTGCACGCCGCATACCACGGCATCGCCGGCTCTCAGGGTTCCTTCCTTGACCAGCACGGTGGCCACCGGGCCACGTCCCGAATCGAGTTTGGCCTCCACCACATGGCCCGCAGCGAGCTTGTTCGGGTTGGCTTTGAGCTCCAGCAGTTCGGCCTGGAGCAGAATCATCTCCATCAATTCGTCGATGCCGCTCTCTTGTTTGGCTGAAACGTGCACAAAGATCGCATCGCCGCCCCAGGCTTCGGGGGTGATGCCGAGTTCGGCCAGCTGCCGTTGCACCCGATCCGGATTGGCGTCGGGTTTGTCCATTTTGTTGACCGCGACGATTACCGGCACCTTGGCCGCTTTGGCATGGTTGATCGCTTCCACGGTCTGGGGCATGACACCATCGTCGGCGGCTACCACCAGAATGACGATGTCCGTGACATGCGCACCCCGGGATCGCATGGCCGAAAAGGCTTCGTGGCCCGGCGTGTCCAAAAATGCGATGTCGCCTTTTTCGGTGGAAACCAGATAAGCGCCGATGTGTTGGGTGATGCCGCCGGCTTCGCCAGCGGTGACCCGGGATTTGCGGATTACATCCAACAGCGAGGTTTTACCATGATCCACATGTCCCATGATGGTGACCACCGGCGGTCGATGGGCCAGGGTGTCCGGATCGTCCGGTTGAGCGGTTTGCAAGATGGTCTCCTCTTCGAAGGCGGCCCTTTCCACTTCATAGTTGAACTCGGCGGCCACCAGGGCGGCGGTGTCAAAATCAATGGTCTGATTGACCGTGACCATCACATCGTTGGACATGAGTCGGGCAATCATTTCGCCGGCTTTGATGCCCATGCGCTTGGCCAGGTCGGACAATACGATGGTGTCATCGATTCGCACCCGGCGCTTAATCGCCTTGGCCGTGGTGATCTGGGTTTTCTGGGTCGCGGGCAGCGCTTTGGCCTTGCCCCCTTTGCGTCCCTTACGCGGCTTGGCGCGGTCGGAATAGAGGTCGGCACCTTCCACCACTTCCTTTTTGCGGAACGAGATCTTCTTTTTCAGGAACTTCTTATCCTGTCCCTCTTCCTCTACCTCGGTCTTTTTCTTGCTTTTTTTCTTCGGCCGATCAGCCTGTGGATCCACCGGTGCCGCTATCGTTTCAACAGGGGCGGGCACTTCGGGTTCCGCTTCCACCGGCGCCACCACCGGCGCCACCACTGGCGGACGTTCCGGCAGTTTAATGATCTTGGCGGCCGACTCTTTTTTCTTTTTCTTGGCCTTGGTCTTGGGCGGTTCCTCCTTGGTGGTCGGTTCCGTGGAGGGTTCAGCCGATATGGCGGATGGTTGGGATGGTTCAGCCGTTTCCGGAGAAGAGGCGTCCGCTTCCGTTGAGAGTGCTTCCAATGGTGTCTCCGATGCCTCTGCGGGCGGGGCCTCAGCGGCGGCTTCAGGTTGCTCCGGTTCCGGTTCATCCACGTCGGGAACCGGCGTTTCGGGTACGGGTGGGGATGGCGGAGGCGCGATGACCACGGCGGATTCGGATTTCTTCTTAGGTTTCGGGGTTTCGGCCGGCGGTGCCTCGACCTCGGGGGCGGCGGATTCCGGCGCCGCCGCTTGTTTGTCAGCAGCCGGGGTTTCGGCCGGGGCCTCGACTTCAACGGCCGCATCTTCTTCGGCCGCTGCTTCGGCGGATTCATCGGCCTCGTCGGGGGAGGGGGCTTCGGCCGTCGCGTCCACCGCCTTGCGCCGCCGTCGGATCACGGTGGGCTTGACCCGCTTTTCTTCCAGGCTTGGTTCCGGGCCACCTTGGATCAACTGACGGATTTTCGCCTCATGAGTTTCGTCCAGGGCGCTCATGTGGGAATTCAGACCAAGATCGAGCGAACTGATTTTTTCAAGCAGCTCTTTGTTGGTCATATTGAGCTCTCGTGCCAGCTCATATACTCTTTTCTTGGGTTGTGTCATCCATCCCCCTTACTTGATTGGCGTGGCCGTTCCCCGGTTTCGCATTCGGCTATTGATTGGGCGGCTCTTCCGTCGTATCGGTGGCGTCCGCTTCGGGTGCATTATCCCGATCAGGTATCCCATCGTCATCCGGTGTGGATGCAGCATCCGGCTCGGGTGTTGCATCGGTGGTCTCGATGGTCTCGGCGGTCTCTGTGGCGGATGGGGCGAGGTCCGTTTCCCCCGCCATTTCGGCAGTTTCCGCCGGGACCTCCGTGGTGCCGCCCGTTTCAGCTATTTTAACCGTGGCCGTCTTGAGTGCCAGACGGGCATTGGCAATCAGTTGTCTGGCTTTCTCGGCACCGATGCCTCGAATCTGCACCAAATCATCGATGTCGGCATTGGATAGCTCTTCGGCCGAATAGAACCCTTTTTCAAACAACGCATCGGCCATGCTGATACCCACCCCACTGATTTGAACCAGTGAGTTATAACCGCTCTGCATGGTCTGGTTGTACTGGGTTTCACTGATGACATCCAGATGCCAACCGGTCAACTTGGAGGCCAGACGGACGTTTTGGCCGCGTTTGCCGATGGCCACCGAAAGAAACTCGTCGGGCACGATCACCTCCATGGAGCGGTCCTCCTCGTCGATGATGACCCTTGAAATCTCCGCCGGCGCCAGGGCGTTGCAGACAAATTTGGCCGAGTCCACATGCCACGGGATAATGTCGATCTTCTCGCCCCGCAGTTCCTGCACCACGTTCTGGACCCGGCTGCCCTTCATGCCCACACAGGCCCCCACCGGATCGATGTCGGAGTCCTGGGACGATACGGCGATTTTAGCCCGGCTGCCCGGCTCTCTGGCGGCGCCTTTGATCTCCACGATGCCTTCGGCGATTTCAGGCACCTCGGTTTTAAACAGCATCACCAGAAAATCGGGATGGGTACGGGTCAACACCACCTGGGGCCCACGGCTTTCATAGAGCACATCCAGAATCAGGGCTCGGACGCGATCTCCCCGGCGGTAGCTCTCGCGGGGCACCTGCTCGCGTACCGGCACCGCCGCTTCGGTGGCGCCCAGGTTGACGATCAGGTCGCCACGGTCGAAACGCTGAACAATACCGTTGATAATTTCGCCCTTGCGGTCGATGAAGTTGGTATAGACCGCGTCTCTTTCGGCATCCTTGAGTTTCTGGATAATCACCTGTTTGGCCGACTGGGCGGCGATGCGGCCGAAGGAGGCGGCGTCCATTTTGGTGCCCAGGCTGTCTCCCACCTCACAATCCGGATCCAGCTGGCGTCCCTCCTCGAGGGTGATTTGCAGATCGGGTTCATCGATTTCCTCGACCACTTCCTTGAACTGAAACACTTCGATTTCGCCGGTTTCGTCGTTGTAGTTGGCCTCGATATCGATTTTGGCGCCATATTTCTTGCGTGCGGCGGAGCGCAGAGCCTCTTCCAGAGCCTGGATCAGAATCTGCCGGTCGATGCCTTTGTCGCGGCTGACTTGATCCACAACGCGTTTAATATCTGCAATCAACATGCGTTTTCTCCATTCGGTTGTAAAAGGTGCGCCTTGACGATATCGGCAAACACAATATCCACCACCTGATTGTCGACCACCATCTGAATGCTGGAGCCCCTCGCCCCTTCCAGGGTACCGGTAAAATTTTTGCGTCCGTTTATCGGCCTGGAGATTCGAACTTGCGCCCGGTGGCCACGAAAACGTTCAAAATCGCTCACCCTGCCCAGGGGCCGCCGTTCACCGGGGGAGGAGACCTCCAACCGATAGGCCCCCTGGGTTTCCAGGGCCACATCCAACAAGTCACCCAACTGTCGGCTGATGGTGGCACAGTCGTCCAGAGTGACCCCCCCGGGCTTGTCCAGGTAGAGTCTCAGGATACGCCCGGCCGGTTCGCGGTGAAACGCCACATGGACCAGCTCCATGCCCTCGTCCCGGCACAACGGTTCGGCCAGTTGCCATACCCGTTCAATGATGGGATTGGCAATGGCGCCGATTGCGGCATTTGTGCCGGTATGCTCTTCACCCGTCATAACCCGTTGCGCTCCCAGCGAAAAAACAAAAACGGGCATGAAGCCCGTTCCCCGTAAAGTAGATCATCTACGACCTGAATGTGCGTATACGCTATTTGGAACCCATCATCTGAAAAATATACCAAGTCAGAGCTGGTGTTTCATCTACTTTACTAAGTTCGGCTCAGATGACATTCCGGACTTAACTTAATGGTGGAGCGGGCAACGAGATTCGAACTCGCGACACCAAGCTTGGGAAGCTTGTACTCTACCAACTGAGCTATGCCCGCTTACCAAGGAACCTATATAAGGCAACCCTGAAAGGATGTCAACATCATTTGTTGGTGCTGCTATTTATCCAGCAGGCCACGAATGGTTTTGAGACCGTTGTATATTTCCTGCAGTAGTGCTTTTTCTGAAAGCGGGACGGAGGTGTCGGTGGTGGTGCTTTGCAGGTATTGCCGGGCGCCTTTGATGGTGAATTGGCGGTCGTAGAGAAGGTGTTTGATGGTCAGGATCAGCGTCACATCGTTTTTTCGATAGAGCCTTTGTCCGGCCTCGGTGCGTTTGGGTCGTATGCGTGAGAACTGGCTCTCCCAGAAGCGCAGCACCGATGACGGCACTTGGGCGATGCGACTGACCTCGCCGATGCGAAAGTAGAGTTTGTCTGGAATGTCTGGAATGTCGGGATGCATTCGGCTGTTCCGTCAGGCGATCGGTTGTCGGGTGTTTCGATGTTCCAGTTTCCGATAGCAGATCCGTCATCCATAGCATATACAGCTCAAGATCTGCAGGCCCTAAACAGGTAAATCGGCCTTGAAACGCGATACCAGGTGGTCGGTGATGGTCTTGTGCAGCTGATTGACCGCCCCATCTTCGAGGGTGGCATCCGGTGAACGGTAGACAATGCGCAGCGACAGGCTCTTGCGGCCTTCCGGGATGGGCCGGCCTTCGAACAGATCGAACAGCTGCACCCCTTCCACCAGCGCTTCGTTCATGGTCTGCACCGCATCCAGAATGCGGCCGCTTTCCAGTGCCTTGTCCACGATCAATGTCGCATCCCGGGTGGTGGCGGGGAACCTGGGCAGTGGGAGTGATTTCAGGTCCGCAGGGATGTGCTGCAGCAACGCCGGCAAATCCATTTCGAAGATGAAGGCTGTTTGCCGCAGGTTGCAGGTATCGGCCACCTGGGGGTGGAGCTGGCCGATGAGGCCTATCGGTTGCCCGTCCACAAGGATTTTGGCGGTAGCGCCGGCGCAGGTGTACGCACACTGGTCGTCAGCCAACTGTGTAAAGCGCACAGGGGTTACATGCAGTCCGGCCAACAGGCCCTCTACCGCCCCTTTTAGGTCGAAAAAGTCGCACGGTTCAGGTTTTGTGTGCCAACCCATCCGCGTCCGGTTCCCGGTCCATAACCCCGCCAGCATGTCGCTTTCCAGGGGTTGCGCGTCGTTGCCCCGGCTGATGAATATTTTGCCGATTTCGAATAGTTTCAAGTGCCTGGATTGGCGCGCCAGGTTGTGGCGCATGGTTTCCAGCAGCCCCGGCACCAGGCTGGTGCGCATCACGGCCTGATCCTCGGTCAGCGGATTAAGGATCGCCAACTGGCGGCAACGGGGATCGCCTTCAGGCAGTCGCAATCGGCGGTCGGCATCGGCGCCGATGAAGCTGTAGGTGATGATTTCAGCGAAACCCATGCCCACCAGCAATTGGCGGATGCGCCGGCGCTGTGCGACCAACGGGGGTATCGGCCGGGTGTCCGGCGGGATGGCGGGAAAGGTGACTGGAATCTGATCGTATCCGGCCCGCCGTGCCACCTCCTCCATCAGGTCTTCGGGCCGGCTGACATCCACCCGGAAGGTGGGGGCCGATACCGTCAGCGTTTCGTTTTGCGGACCGGTCACCTGGAATTCGATGGACTGCAGCAGGCGGCCCATGGTTTCGCCGTCCAGATCGGTGCCCAGTACCCGGTTGGTGGCCGCCACGCTCAAGGTGAGGGTGGCGGGGGCGGGAAGATCGTGGGTCACATCGATGCAACCATCGATCAGCCGGCCGCTGCCCAGCTCCGTCATCAATTGGGCCGCCCGGTCCAACGCATAGCACGTGCCATGGGGATCCACACCGCGTTCGAAACGGTGACTGGCTTCCGTTTTCAGCCCCAACAGTTTTGCGGTTTTGCGGATACTGGCCGGGTTGAAATAGGCGCTTTCGATCAATACACGGGTGGTGTTGGCTTCGATTTCGGAATTGAGACCACCCATGACACCACCCACGGCCACCGGTTTCCGGCCGTCGCAGATCATCAGCATCTCCGGCGTCAACTGCCGCTCCTTGCCATCCAGGGTGGTGAAGCGCTCGCCGGGGTGTGCGGTGCGCACCACGATGCGCTGCTCTTCCAGGTGGTCAAAATCGAAAGC
Source organism: Desulfatitalea sp. (assembly GCA_018224505.1). Lineage (GTDB taxonomy): Bacteria > Desulfobacterota > Desulfobacteria > Desulfobacterales > Desulfosarcinaceae > Desulfatitalea. The sequence goes on from JAGTVD010000083.1 coordinate 9,115, forward strand.
GTGCAGCGGCTGACCGGTTTCCATGAGGATGAAGTTGGTGATGTCCACGATGTTGTTGATGGGCCGCAAACCCACCGACTGCAGGCGGTCCTGCAGCCAGAAAGGCGATGGCCCCACCGTGATCTCGTCCAGCAGTCGGGCTGCATAACGCGGGCAGTGGTCCGGCGCTTCGATGATCACCGATGTCAGCTTGTCGATGCGCCCCCGGGCTGCCGGTAACGCAATGGCCGCGCGGCGTAGGGTGTCTGCCTGGAAGCCGGCCACTTCACGGGCGATGCCGATGATACTCAGGCAGTCGGGTCGGTTGGGGGTGATGCTGATTTCCAGTACGGCATCGGAAAGTCCCAATGCTTTGTTCAGCGGCGTGCCGGGCTTCAGGTCGGCGGCCAGGGCCATCAGACCGGAACGGTCGTCACCAAGGCCCAACTCACCGGCGCTGCACAGCATGCCCGCCGACCGCCGGCCACGGATGGCGCCTTCCGCCACAATTGTGCCGTCGGGCAGATGGCTGCCGGGCAGGGCCAGGGGCGCCAGCATGCCTTCGGCGGCATTGGGGGCCCCACACACCACAGGAAGCGTGTCCCCGCCGATCTGGACCTGGCAAAGGCGCAATTTGTCGGCGTTGGGGTGGGGGGTGATGGCACTGATGCGGCCGACCACCACGGTGTCGAGGTAGTCATAGCGATCCTCGACCCCTTCGACTTCCAGGCCCGCCATGGTCAACTGATGGGCCAGGGCATCAACGCCCATGGCCACCGTCACATAGTCATTCAACCAGCTTAAACTAACCTTCATCGTATGCCTTTATCAAAACTGCCCTAAAAAGCGGATGTCGTTTTCGAAATATTTGCGGATGTCGTCGATGCCGTATTTGAGCATGGCAATGCGCTCCACGCCCATACCGAAGGCAAAACCCGTATAGCGCGCCGTGTCGTAATGCACATTTTCCAGGACCGCCGGGTGGACCATGCCGGCGCCCAGGATCTCCAGCCAACCGGTCTGGGAACAGACCCGGCACCCGTTGCCGCGGCACATGACGCACTGCATGTCCACTTCGGCACTGGGCTCGGTGAAGGGAAAAAAGCTGGGCCGGAAGCGCAATTTGGTTTGGGCATCGAACATCTGGTGGATGAAGGCGGTCAACGTGCCTTTCAGGTCCCCGAACGAGACCTTTTCGTCCACCAGCAGCCCTTCCACCTGATGGAACATGGGCGTGTGGGTCAGGTCGGAATCGCAGCGGTACACCTTGCCTGGTGCGATAATCCGCACGGGCGGCTGCCGTTGCTCCATGACGCGCGGCTGGGTGGGGGATGTATGGGTGCGCAGCACCACATCGTCGGACACGTAAAAGGTATCCTGCATATCCCGGGCCGGATGGTTCTTGGGGATATTGAGGGCCTCGAAATTGTAATAATCGCTCTCCACTTCCGGGCCTTCCACCACTTCAAACCCCATACGGGTAAAGATGTCGCAAATCCGCTGGGTGATTTGGGTGATGGGGTGCAGGGTGCCGGGCGCCAGCGGCCGACCGGGCAGCGACACATCGATGCGGGCCACCTGTTCGGCCGCTGCGTTTTCGAGCCGGGACAGCGCTTGCCGGCAGGCCGCTTCGATTTGCTGTTTAACGGTATTGGCCTGGCGGCCGGCTTCGGGGCGTGTTTCGGCCGGCAATTGGGCCACGGCGCGCAGCAGTTGGGTCACCACGCCCTTTCGGCCCAGGTATCTGATGCTCAACGCCTGGACCGCTTCGGGCGTTTCGGCCGCCTCAATCTCTGTCATTGCCGCCGCACGGACTTGCTCGCTATTCTGGTCCACTGTATTCCCGGTTTCAATGATGGTGGGTAAAAAAAGCGGCCATCATGCTTGAAGATGGCCGCCTCATGGCTGGTTCAGTCGTTTCCCGGCGGGAAATACCCTATTTCTGCTGGGCGGCCAGTGCGGCGACTTTGGAAAACCCGGTGGGATCGGATAAGGCCAGTTCGGCCAAAACCTTACGGTCCAGGGTAACGCTCGCTTTGCGCAAACCGCTCATGAACTTGCTGTAGGAGATATCGTTCATTCTGGCGGCGGCATTGATGCGCGCGATCCACAACCGTCGAAAGTCCCGTTTGCGCTGCCGGCGGTCCCGGTAAGCGAAATCCAGGGCCCGATCCACCGAGTCGGCGGCGGTACGAAACAATTTGCTCCGGGCACCCCGGAAGCCTTTAGCCAGTTTCAGCACCTTGTTGCGGCGCCGGCGGGCTTTGAAACCTCTTTTAATACGCATGGTCTTTCTCCTTATCCGTTGGGCAGCAAGCGACGGACTTCTTTTTCATCACAGGCTTTAATCAGCTGCGGCTGACGCAATGTCCGTTTGCGCTTGGTACTCTTCTTCGTCAAAATATGGCTGTGGTGCGATTTGGAAAATGAAAACTTACCGCTGCCGGTTTTACGGAACCGCTTGGCGGCCGATCGATTGGTTTTAATTTTGGGCATGACACATTTCTCCTATTGGCTTTCAGCACTGAAACGGATCGTCGCACCACATAGGTGGCAGTCGACCCGGGCATTATCAAATCAAAAGGTGTGCGCGCCGCAAAGAAACACCGGCACACACCAGCAGCATTGGCCCGCCGGTTCCTGTCAGGCGCCATCCTCCTTGCCCAGTGGCAAATCGGATAATGTCGGCGTCCTTCCGGCTATTTGGGTGCGAGCACCATGATCATGGTGCGCCCTTCGAATTTGGGCAACTGCTCCACCACAGCGAGCTCTTCCATCTCTTTGGCGATCACTTGAAGCAGGTCCCGTCCCCGTTCTGAAAGCGCGATTTCCCTGCCTCTGAACATGACGGTCACCTTCACTTTGTCCTTGCGCTCCAGGAACTTTCGCATGTGGCCCAGTTTGGTTTGTAAGTCGTGGTCACCTGTTTTGGGCCGCACTTTGATTTCTTTGACCTGGAAAGTGGTTTGCTTCTTCTTGGCCTCTTGCAGTTTCTTGGTCTGCTCGTATTTGAAGCGACCATGGTCCATGATTTTGCAAACCGGCGGCTTGGCGGTGGGTGAAACCTCCACCAGGTCCAATCCAAATTCGGCAGCGGCGGCAAGGGCCTCCCGGATCTGTAGTATTCCCAGTTGATTGCCGTCCGGGTCGATAACGCGAACCTCTTTTACACGAATGGCTTGATTCAGTCGTGTGCGTGTCGCTTGATCGTCTTTTGCGGATTTAATTTGAGCTATGCCAACACCTCCTATGTCGCGCGTTTGATTATAAAGGCCATTTCGATTGCCACTCGGATACAGCCGCTTGAAATCAGTGGCTTTTTAATCAACTAATATTTTAAAATCTTATTTCAATATAGAAACACCCGCTAAATTGCAAGAGAAAAATGGTTCCCTGCGGTGACCGCCGATGCTTTGCCGGTAAAATGTAGGGTGCCACTGTCTAATGCCCAATGTCAAATGTCAAATGAAGGTGTTCCATCAATCATAAATACGAATCCGGTTGCGCCAGGGTGTAGCGCGCCAGCAGGCTGTCCCGCCAGTATTGAATGTGCGGGCGGCTGAAAAAGGCTTTGAACAGCGCCAGACTTTCCGCGCGGCAGACGCCGGGCACCACATCCATCGGGTTGTCCCGATAGAGCGTGGGCAGCTGGGTCCGATCGCAGGCGGCTCCTCCTCCCATGGCATCTTCATAGGCATATACCAGCGTGCCGATACCGCTGATTAAAAGCGCCCCATAGCACATCAGGCAAGGCTCCAGGGTTGAATAGAGGGTGATGCGGCCGCGATCAACGGTGGCCTCAAGCGATTCGAGCCGGCGCAGTGCGATCATTTCCGCGTGGTCCAATTCGCTGGGTGTGTCGCCCCGGGTGTTCTTGCGCGCGCCATGGGCAATCACCGCGTCTTCATGCACCACAACACACCCCACGGGAAATTCATCCTGGTCCAGTGCTTTGCGGGCCAGGTCGAGGGCCCGCTGCATGTATCCGACATGATCAACCATGCGGTGGTTCTATATCCAATTTAAAAGGGTCTTTCCAGTATTTAATCAATCGGGGGCGCACTATTGTCTGCTTGGCCAGGAGCAGACGTCCGAATCACACGGACAGCGATCGTCCACCTCATAGGCCATCACGATGCGGGCCTCCATTTCCAAGCGCGCTGATGCGATGGGGGTCCAATCGTGGTCGGCCAAGGATTGTCTGAGTTCCCGGCGGGAAGGGATATTCTCCAATCCCGTGGCCAGGACACGGCCCCTGACGCCATCCAGGATGTCGGCCGTTTCGCCGTTGGTGACCACCACTATCGGGACCTGGTGGCGGTTTACCAGGCGCCCCAAGGCCAAAGCAGGTCTGTGGCGGGTGGTCAGCGAACCCGGTCCGTACTGGATGAGCATGGCGGTGTGGTGATCCAGCGCCACCGTAAAGCTCACCCTGACGCGCGCCATCTTGGCACCGGCCCGGACGTCGATGGTTTGCCCGGAACGGATCTCACCTTTGGGGTATCCTTTGATTTCCACCAGTAACCGGGCGATTTTCTGGCGATAGCGTTCATCGTGGGTGTCATCCACAATGCGCCCGGTGAGAAAGTCGACCATCTGGCCCAGAACGAGGTGGTGTTCGTTCATCAATCCCCCAAAATCAAGTTGCCTGCCATTGCAGAATGGGGTACCGTGCAATGTTTGGTTCAAAACGACGTCGGGAAGGCATCTTTTTGCCCTATTTTGGCCCGGCGCATCACAGGGCGAGGCCCGGGTTTACGAATGACCCGATTTGAAATCGTAACATTGAACATGTAACATTTGAAACCGTAATCTGGAATGACACTAAGAGAAGAGTTCGAGCGGCGGGAAGCCAATTTTTTGTCGGTATACGGGTGCCAAAGCGCCCATACGCGCGGGCGGGCGGTGCCCGAAGCGGCGTGCCCCATTCGTACGGCATTTCAGGTGGACAAGGATCGGATCCTGTTCAGCAACGCTTTTCGGCGCCTCAAGCTCAAAACCCAGGTGTTTCTCAATCCCTCGGGCGACGAATACCGCACCCGTCTGACACACACACTGGAAGTCGCGCAGATCGCACGGACCATCGCGCGTGCCATGTTTCTGAACGAGGACTTGGCCGAAGCCATCGCCCTGGGCCACGATCTGGGGCACACCCCATTTGGACACGGCGGTGAACTGGTACTCAAGGAGATCTTTTCCGCATCGTTTTCGCACCAGGCCCAAGGGCTGCGGGTGGTTCAGGTGCTGGAAAATAACGGCCGGGGGCTGAACCTCACCTTCGAAGTGCGCGATGGCATCGTCAAACATTCCAAAGGGTATGGCAAAATCATGCCCGACGATCCCCGGGAGCTGCCGGTCTCCATGGAAGGCCGGGTGGTGCGGGTGGCGGATATCATGGCCTATTTGAACCACGATTTGGACGATGCCATTCGCAGTGGCGTGATCTGCGAAACGGACATCCCCGGTGAGTGTACCCGGGTGCTTGGTGCGACCCATGATGCGCGGATTACCACCATGATGGCCGATCTGATCGCCCAGAGTAAACCCCACGACGGTCAACTGGTGCTCAATATGGGGGATACGGTCTACGGGGCCATGACCGCGCTGCGCCATTTTCTCTATGAACGGGTCTATCGCTCGCCCACGGTGCACAATGAGTTTGTGAAGGCCAAAAAAATCATGTCCGAACTCTATGCCTTCCTGCTGGAGGATGAATCGGTGCTGGCGGAAGAACTGGCCAGGATGAGGCTGCCCGCTTTGACCAGCACGCACTGCTCCAGGGAGCGGATGGTGTGCGACCTTTTGGCGTGCATGACCGATCGCTATGCCCTTTCCCTCTATGCCCGCACCTTTTTCCCGGCCCAGATGAGATAGATGATGCCAATAGGGATACCCCCGACTTTCCTGGCGGACCTCGCCCGGCTGTTCGACCGCATGGATGCCGCTTATCGGCAAACGGCCGAGCGTTCCGGATTTGTCTGTCAAGGGTGTGCGAACAACTGTTGCCGGAGTCTTTTTTTCCATCATACCCTTGCCGAATATCTCTACCTCAGGGCCGGGTTGGCGACATTGCCCTTACCGGTGCGGGAAACGATCCGCCAACGGTCCGCAGCGGCGTCGGATCCCACGGCGCCCCAGGAACAAGAAGGCCGGCCTTATTCAAGGATGTGCCCTCTCAATGTGGAAGACCGCTGCCTGCTTTATGCCCACCGCCCTATGATTTGTCGCCTCCATGGCGTTCCCCACCGCCTTCGGCGGCCCGACGGGCAGACCCGATCGGGGCCGGGATGCGAGGATTACGATCGCCAGTGCGCTATCGGACAACGCCGTTTTTTGGACCGCACCCCCCTTTACGTGGCGATGTCCCAATTGGAGCGGGAACTTCGCCGGTGTACGGGTTTCGAGGGCAAGATACGCATGACCATTGCCCAGATGGTGGTGACGGAGATCGAAGGCGTGAGTGTTAAGCGTTAAGTGTTAAGAGAAGGCAAGGGGTCGATATGACGGGTGCGGTGCCGCTTGGTGCGCCAGGGCGCTGGAACGTCACGGGGTTGGGCACAAGGATCACACATTCAGGAAGCGTCTATGAAGTATTTGAACGACAATGACTTGCAGGCGGTGGAAGGGCGGATCCTTGGGGGTGCCGAAACCTTCACCTTTCGTTGCCATCCGGGGGTTGAATGCTTCAACCGCTGCTGCCATCATCTCAATCTCTTTCTCTATCCGTATGATGTGCTGCGGCTTCGAGAGGCGCTGGCGATCACCTCCGACCAGTTCATCGATCAATATGTCGATGTGGTGCTTCGGCCGGGCCACTTTTTCCCCGAGGTGTTGCTGCGCATGACCGATCAGTCGGGCCAACCGTGCGTCTTTCTCACCCAGGAGGGGTGCCGGGTCTATGCCGACCGACCCCACACCTGCCGTCTGTTTCCCATGGAACAGGGGGCCCGCGTGGATCAAGCCACCGGCCGTGCCACACCGATTCACATATTCCGGCCGCCTGACTTTTGCCAGGGCCCCGGTGAAGATCGGCAGTGGACGGTCGAGGGCTATGTCCGGGACCAAGGGGCCGATGGTTACTACCCCATGACGCTGGCATGGGCCGAGTTGCGGCGGTTGTTCGCCAACAACCCGTGGGGCGCGGAAGGCCCCGATGGCGCCAAGGGCAAAATGGCTTTCATGGCGGCCTACAACCTGGATCAATTCAGGGCATTTGTCTTCCAGAGCAGCTTCCTCAAGCGCTACAAAGTCGCCGCCCCACTGGTCCGTAAAATGCGCGACGACGATAGCGCCCTGATGCTGTTCGGTTTCGAATGGATCAAAGTGTTTGTGTGGGGGTTGCGCTCCAAGCAGCTCAAGCCCAAAGGATAGAAGGGGGAACGGGGCGGCCATGGAACAGCCGCCCCGCCGGCTAAAAGAAGATATATGGGCATATATCTTTTAGAGGCTCCCCCGCGAAGCCTCTGAAAAGTTATCGGCGCCGCACCGGGAAACTTTAGCTAAATGTTCAACGCCGATGAAGTTGTTTCCGGGCAGGCTTTAACGGCCCATCACCACGCCCACATAACCGACAAAGCTTTCCCCGGGGCTCAGGTCATGGCTGGTGGCATAGGCCACTGGGTTGGCCCGGGTGGCGCCCATCCGCCCGGCGGCGGCGATGGCCGTGGCTGCCGCACCCGCGCAACATGCATTCTGGTGGGACAAGCCTTCCTCGATAACAGCTTCCGGCGCCATGCGCAGCATGGCCTCGATCACCCGGCGATCATTTTGCTCGCGCACCCAGGCCACGGATTGATCCCCCTTGCCTTGCGGTGAAAACCCATAATTGGGACCGTAGTGGGTCAAATCGGTGGAGCCGATGACAATCAAGCGTTGGTTATGGGTACGGGCCCAATCGGCCACCGCCCGGCCGATCTCCAGGGAAGCGGTTTGCGGGGGGACGCCGATGGCCAGGATCCGGGCCGGATCGAGCAGGTATTTGACAAAGGGCAACTGCAGCTCGATGGTATTGTCCTGCATAAACCGGCGTGGCGTTTCCACCTGGAACGCAAAGCGCTGCATCAGCGCCTCGGCCAGCGATTCAGCGACCGGAAGCGGCCCGAAAGGCGTTTCCCAGGCGCCCGTGGGCATCATGTGGTTGGCATCTCCCGGACGCAGGTGCATGCCGAACACTACCACGAGATCGGTGGCCTCGACGCGTTTGAGACGGTTGATGACCTGGCAGGCGATGCGGCCGCTGTAATACCATCCGGCGTGGGGCACGATGCCGGCGCACCATTGCCCGTCGGCCCCTGAGGCAGGATCGTCACCGGCGAGAAACTGTTCGATCTGCGCCTCGCACGCCGATGCCCGCTCCGGATACCAGCTGCCGGCGAATACTGCTTTGCGAAGTTCCATGGCGGCACCTCATTGGCTGTTCGTTGAAGGGTGTGGCCCGTTGAAGCTTAAGCATACCATCGCCGGGTGAACAGGTGTCAAGGTCCCCGTGCAGAAATGCCATCGCCCCGGGACATGACCGGATTGGGGTTGTTCGCGTGCCCGGAGATGGCATATAAGTGCGGAACCGGTTCGATTGCCTTTTCATTCGTCATTTTAT
>JAGTVD010000084.1 GCA_018224505.1 Desulfatitalea sp.
GATCCACCGGCACCAGGTCCACAGCCATTTCGATGAATTGCTGGCGCCGGACAAGGAGCAGCCGGCGGACTCGGATCCCGACAAAGAGACGTTCAGGCTGCTGGAGGGGCTTTGGCAAGGGGGGCGCGACACGGAACAGGGGCGGCAGCTCATTGCGCGCCTGGGGTACCAATCCCCTGCGGCGGTGATGCATCAAATTGCAGGGCTCAAGGAAGACCGGGCGCTGCTGATGTTGAGTCGTACCGGCCGCGAGCGGCTCAACCGTCTTTTGCCCATGGTCTTGCAGGCCGTGGGCGCGGCGGAGCAGCCCGATCTGGTGCTGGGCCGGGTGTTGGACCTGATCCGGGGCATCCAGCGGCGTTCATCCTACTTTGCATTGCTGTTGGAGAATCCCGCTGCCTTGACCCACCTGATGCAATTGGTGGGCGCCAGTCCGTGGATTGCCAAGTTTTTAAGCCGCCATCCGGTGCTGCTCGACGAGCTGCTCGATACGCGCAATCTTTACCGGCCGCCGCGGCCCCATGAGCTGGAAGCGGAGCTGACCCAGCGGCTGGCCGGTGTCGATCCGGACGATCTGGAGTACCAGATGGAGGTGATGCGGGTCTTCAAGCAAGTCAATGTGCTGCGGGTGGCGGCCTCGGACATCACCCATGTGCTACCTCTGATGAAGGTCAGCGATCATTTGTCCGACATCGCCGAGGTGGTGCTCGAAGCGGTGGTGAATCTCTGTTTTCAGCAGCTGACCGCCAAATATGGCATGCCGGCCTGCAATCTGCCCCAGGGGCGCTGCGAGAGGGGCTTTGCGGTGATCGCCTATGGCAAGCTGGGCGGGCTGGAGCTGGGGTACAAGTCGGACCTGGATCTGGTTTTTTTACATGCCGCCGAGCAGGGTAGCACCTCGGGCGCCGGCCGCAGTCTGGACAATGCCCTTTTTTTCAGCCGCTTGGGCCAGCGGGTGCTGCATATGCTGACCACCCATACCGGGGCGGGGACCTTGTACGATGCGGATATGCGGTTGCGCCCCAGCGGTGCTTCGGGAATGTTGGTGAGCCAGGTGGAGGGGTTCGGCGACTACCAACGCAACGATGCCTGGACGTGGGAGCACCAGGCCCTGATCCGCGCCCGCGCAATCAGCGGCGATCCGGTCCTGCAGGTTCGGTTTGACGATATCCGGCACGAGATTCTGACCCGTGAGCGGGATCCCGGCCGGCTCCGCGACGAGGTGGCGGACATGCGCCGGCGCCTGCGGGACGAGCTGCCCGGGGAAAACCGCACGCGCTTCGATCTCAAGCAGGGGTACGGGGGCATCCTCGATATCGAGTTCATTGTGCAGTATCTAGTGCTCCGGCACGCCCACCACTGTCCGGACATCGTGCGCTGGACCGACAATGTGCGCTTGCTTCAGGCGCTCAACGAGGCCGGAATCCTGGATCACAACACGGCCTTCGGGCTCCGGCGCGCCTACCTGATCTACCGCGCCATGGTGCACCGTTTCAATTTGCGCGAGCAGCCGGCCCGGGTGGACGACGACCGCTTTCCGGACACGCGTCGTTTTGTCGGCGCCATTTGGGAGAAGGTTTTCAAACAGCCTGCCCGTTGAACAGTGCCAGCATGCGGCTGCGGATCTGGCGCTGCAAGGTATCGGTCTCCTGGCGGGCGATTTCCAAGCGGTCGATGGGTTGGCCGAACCGCAAGACCATCCGCCCCGGCCGGACCATCAAGCTTCCCCGGCGGTTGATCTCATAAGCCCCCGCCATGGCCATGGGCACCACCGGTACATCGGCCCGCTTGGCCAACAGAAAGGCTCCCCTCTTAAACGGCTGGAACCGGCCGTCCGGGGTCCGACCCCCTTCGGGCAGGATCACTACGGAAGTGCCCTGGTCAATGGCCTCGCGGGCTGCCACGAGGCTTTTCAGTGCGCTGCGGCCGTTGGTCTGGCTGATGGGGATCATGCCCAGGGCGCGGATGATCGGGCCGTAGAAAAACCAGTCGAAGTGCTCATCCAACTCCACGCCCCGGAAATGGCCGGGCATATAGCCACTCAGCACAAACACATCGAAGAGATTGACGTGGTTGCACATGAAGAGGCAGGCGCGGTTGCGGGGCGCGGCCTGGCGGCCCTCGACGGTCACGCGGATACCCATGGTCCGCAGCATCAGGCGGCAACTCCATTGCACCAGGGGGAAAAAGCGTTGCGGTGGCATCCATCGGGAGAGCAGCAGGATCGCTATTCCGACGGGAATGAACAGGCTGTAGCCGCGTATCCAGGCGCCGGCGGAGACGAGTACGTCCCGCAGCCGTCGGGTGGGTTCCATTTTGGGTATTTCCGCCAAGGTCATTCGCTCCATTGATATTGATAGGGTGGCGCATCCAACACCGGGCGTTTTCTAATGGCCCGCTTAACTTCTCGCCGGTGGCGTGACCACCAACCCCTTCCTTTAAACGTGCCGTGAGCGAATTTCAAGTTTTAAACAGTTCGCTCCCAGGGGGGTGGCATGTGCCCCAAAGAGATGGCGGAGCTTACCGTAGTGGTCGTTAAGCCGGTGCTCCCGGTAGCGGGGGTGTGTCGCTGCACGCAACGGGGTTCAAGTGGCGCTAAGGGGTGTGCTCCGGGTAGGCCCGCAAACTCACTGCGTTCAGACAGTGCGGGCCGAACAACCCTGCGCACACCCCCAAGCGTCACTAAAACCCCATTGCGGACGCAGCGCCCCACCCCCGC
>JAGTVD010000085.1 GCA_018224505.1 Desulfatitalea sp.
GCATATGGAAACGACTTCTGGGCCTCGGTCCACCCCCATGCATCCGGAATCCCCTTGCTGATGACACTCCACGCATACAGCACGCCCAAGGCCAGATTAATGCCCATGCCGCAAAAGGTTACGAGCCAACCTTTCGCCAATGGGTTCTTCACCATACAGATCTCCTTTCGGTCAATAGAAACGGCAGCGCCGATGCCTGCCGTCTGATGATACCCGGGCCCATCGATGGCACACCAACGGGGGCGCGGATAATCCATGCAACTTCCCACCAGATGAACTCCGGGGGAAGGGACCCGCATATGTACCTCATCTTTACAATCGAAAAAAGAAAAGATTGACGATGCCGCTCAAATTTCGAACTGTTAAAAGCGGTTCTCCTTTGAAAAAGACGGGCATGCCGGATCGCAGCGGTTCATGTCGGTCAGATCCCCCATCACTTTCCGGGTCTCCATCTGGTAGTGGACATTGTTGCTGTCGTCAAGGACTTGAAAACAGCGGGAGTCAAACGAATAAAGCGCATCCCGATTCCGGAAAATCGCGTTGCGCCTTCACTTTTTCCGCATCGTAGCACCCGCGCGGAACCCGTACGACATCCCTGCCTGTGATCAATCCCCGTCGATTAAGGCTTGCGTCAACTTCTTTCGCAGTGTTTCCAGACGTTTGGAATTAAACGCTTTTCGACTTTCCTCAATCTCTTCGATGGCCTCCCGGATCACCTTTTCCATTTTCAGCTCCCTTGGCCGTTTGGGACACATTTCCAGAAGGGGCAAAAGGTTGCGCTCATCCACCACCCGCCCCTCTAAAATGGAGGTCACCAGGCAGCAATGCATGTCGATACCTTGCTGTAAATCCTTCACACTGACATTCAGGGCATTGATCAAATCCTTTTTTTCGATTCCCATTGCAGCGGATCTCCTCATTTTTTTAAAGTCGTTCTCACCCCACCCCAAGAGTGACCATGAAACAGCTACGCAGCCGAAATGGAATATGATAATTCTACCGGCTCTTATAATTTGTATCCTATATCCGTGTTAGATCCTTCTAATACTTTCCATCCCAATCCAATGTCAAGCACTTTTTTTAACAATGAGGGCTATCGCAAAAAACGCGGCATCACCGCTAACATACCAGGATTTTAGGCTGATTTGTACGATCAGAGGTCGTAACAGCAGACGAGGAATATCGGGTTTGGAAAAAAGATCCATCTTTCAGAATTGGAAAACTGGCTTTCAGCAACCGATTGATGATAAACTGACTACAATACAAGTCACGGCTGCAAATCTTGGCACGAACCCACCCCATCGTTGCCGCGCCGGCGGCATCCCAGCCGGACGCAAGAACAGCAAACGCCATGCGCACAGGAGGTAGCATGAATTTCAAACAACTGCACTTCACCAACCGGAACGGGCACAACCTGGCGGCCCAGCTTGATCTGCCCGTTGACGGCAAACCCCATGCCTATGCCATCTTTGCGCACTGTTTCACCTGCACCAAAAATCTGAAAGCCGTGGCCGACATCAACCGCTCTTTGACCCGTGAAGGGATTGCCGTTCTGCGGTTTGATTTCACCGGACTGGGTCAGAGCGAAGGCGATTTTGCAGACACCAATTTCACCACCAATGTCAGCGACCTCATCGACGCTGCCGGCTACCTGTCGGAAAATTATGAAGCGCCGCAGGTATTGATCGGTCACTCCCTGGGTGGCGCAGCCGTGCTCCAGGCGGCGGCCGACCTTCCGTCGGCCAGGGCGGTGGCCGTGATCGGGGCCCCGGCCAGAACCGATCATGTGCTCAAGCATTTTTCGGATGCCAGCAAAGAAATTGAAGCTCGCGGAGAGGCTGAAGTCCGTTTGGATGGACGGCCCTTTCGCATCAAAAAGCAGTTTCTTGAAAATTTGCGCGCCGATCACATGACCGACACCCTTAAGAACCTGAAACGGGCACTGCTGATTCTCCATTCGCCGGTGGATAATATCGTGGGGATCGAGAATGCGGCTGAACTGTTTAAAAATGCCAAACACCCCAAAAGCTTCGTCTCTTTGGACACCGCGGATCATCTGTTGACCGATCCGGCCGATTCCCGCTATGCTGGCACCATCATTGCCGCCTGGTCACACAGGTATACGCGAGCCGCCAAGGCGGATGAAACCCGGGCATCATCGGATCAAAACCCCGTGTCCGTGCGCATCGGCAAATCCGGATATACGACCGAGATCATCGCCAACGGACACAGCCTGGTGGCCGATGAACCACAATCCGCCGGCGGAGAAAACATGGGCCCCTCCCCTTATGATTACCTGGTGGCCGGGCTGGGCGCCTGCAAGGCCATGACGCTGCGGATGTATGCGGACCGGAAGAAATGGTCCCTGGATGCGGTACGGATCGGCCTGACGCATGGAAAAATCCATGCCGATGATTGCCGGGCGTGTGAAACCCGGAAAGGATACCTGGATGAAATCCAGTGCGCTATCCGCCTGGAGGGCGATTTAGACACCGACCAGCGACAGCGGCTGCTGGAAATCGCCGATCGCTGCCCGGTGCATCGAACCCTGAAAGGTGAAATCCATATCAAAACGACAACCGACGAATAAACACAACTGCAACGGGGAAAAATGAACTTTGCCGGTTTCATTTGTGACAACACCGGTCTTGTCCTTGAGTACACCGCCAATCATGTATCACTGGTCATAGGGGTGCTTTTGCTTTCTCTGGCGCTGTGGATCACGACGGGGCTGCTGATCAGCCGCCATGCGCGATTGGCGGGCGCCGTTATCGGGCTGGGCAATGTTGTCTTCTGCATTCCAAGCATATCCCTGTTCGGCCTTTTCATGAGCGTGCCCGGCCTGGGCCTGGGGCGCAGAACGGCCACAGTGGTACTGGTTCTGTATGCCATGATGCCGTTGATCCGCAGCGTGCACGCGGGCATCCGCTCCGTGGACGCTGCCGTGGTCAACGCCGGTAAAGGCATGGGCATGACGAACCTGCAACTGCTACTCAAAATCCAGGTACCCATGGCATGGCCGGCCGTTTTTGCCGGCATCCGGGTAACGGTGGTGCTGATCACCGGCATTGCGACCATGGCGACATTTATCGGGGAACGCAACCTGGGGCGTCTGATCCACCAGGGCATCACCCGGGGGGATGCCGATATGATCGTTGCCGGGGCCCTCATCGTATCCCTGATCGCCCTTTTGCTCGACTATTTGATGGGACGCGTTGAAAGAATCATCATCTCGCCCGGCTTACGTTATCAAAGCCTGGAGCCATACCGGGGCAGCGCATGATCCATTTTGACCAGGTCAGCAAAACCTTTGCCGCCAGCCAGCGCCCGGCTGTCGACCGGATCACCTTGCACGTAAAGCAGGGCAATATCTGTGTTTTCGTGGGCCCTTCGGGCTGCGGCAAAACCACCATCCTGCGGATGATCAACCGCCTGGTAACGCCGGACGGCGGCACGATCACCATTGACGGCCGCAGCATCATGCAGATGGACCCGCCGGCGCTGCGCCGAACCATCGGGTATGTCATTCAGCAGGTCGGATTGCTGCCCCACCGCACCATTGCACAAAACATCGCCCTGGTACCGGAACTGCTGAAATGGCCCCGGGACAAAACCGAAAAGCGGGTTCTGGAGCTGATTGAAATGATGGGGCTGGACCCTTCCGAGGTAGGTCACAAATATCCCCATCAATTGAGCGGCGGGCAGGCGCAGCGGGTCGGCGTGGCCCGGGCACTGGCGGCCGACCCGCCCATCATGCTGATGGACGAGCCGTTCGCCGCGGTGGACCCCATCGTGAGACTGCGCCTCCAGGACGAATTTCTGCGTTTGCAGCAAACCGTCCAGAAAACGATCTGCTTCGTCACCCACGATATCAACGAAGCGATTAAGCTGGGCGACTACCTGGTCGTATTAAAAGAGGGGCGCCTGGTGCAGACCGGCACGCCCATCGAAATATTGACCCAACCGGAAGACGATTTCGTCCTGAGCCTTCTGGGCGACGATCGGGGCGTCAAGATACTCGACCTGACCCGCGCCGAGACGCTGATGGAGCCTTTTGAAAACCGCCTCGGGCCAATAAAATCAAACGGCCACCGTGTCCAGTCCATCGACCCGGTAAAAATCGCCCTGGAAATGATGATGCAAAAAAACACCGACGAAATCCTTGTTTGCAAGGGGACACGGCCGGTCGGTATCCTGCGGTGGCCGGCGATCAAAACGCACGTCAACCGGATCAGTGGCGGCACAGTATGAATTTTGACATGGACCTGTTTTCACAGGCGCTGCTGCAACGCGCACCCGGCCACATTGCCGAGCACCTGCAGCTGGTCATAATCCCGCTCGTCCTGGCCATCCTGATCGCCATGCCGGCGGGAATTCTCCTGACCCGGCCGGCTTACCGCCACCACGGCCGGCGGGTCATGTCGGTGTTCAATGCCGGACAGACCATACCGCCCCTGGCAGTGATCGCCCTTTTCTTCCCCCTCCTGGGCCTGGGGTACGGGCCGGCCATTCTGGCCCTGACCATCTATGCCCTCCTGCCCATTGCCAGAAATACCGTTGCCGCCATCTCCGCCGTGCCCGCGGAGGTGAAGGACGCGGCCCGGGGAATGGGCATGACCCCGAAGGAAATTCTTTTTCGGGTGGAGCTGCCCCTCAGCGTGCCCACCATAATGAGCGGTGTCAAAACAGCGGCCATCCTGACCGTCAGCACGGCCGTTCTGGCGGCCCTGGTCGGCGGCAAGGGAATGGGCGCGATTATTTTCGCAGGGATCAATTTTTTCCGTTTCGAGCTCGTTCTTGCCGGCACGATTTACATCGGACTCATGGCCATCGTGCTGGAACGCGCGCTGTCGCTGCTTGAGGGGCTGCTGACGCCAGCCCACCTGAAAAACAGGCACGGCGCACACAGACGAGCCGCTTGAATCACTTCTCGGATGGCAACGATGGCGCCAGAAGCTTTAAGGATTTGCCGAAAAGGAGCATCCATGAAAAACCTGCATCCAAGCATCTTCACCCTCCTGCTGCTGTTCTTTTTGACCGTTTCCGGTTGCGGCAACGCCGGGAAAACCGCCGACGATCAAGGCCACCTCAAGCTGGCATCGGCCGCCGAATGGACCGAACGATCCGATGGCCTGCGCGGTTTCCAGGAACACTACGGTTTTGAGTTCCCGGAGATTGCGGTTGTCGATTTGGGCCTCGCCTACCAGGCGGTCGGCACCGGCCTGGCCCACGTCGGCGTAGGCGATGCCACCGAAGGCCGCATCGCCCGCTACGACCTGGTGGTGCTGGCCGATGACCGGGGCTTTTTCCCCGCCTACAATCCCGCACCGGTGGCGCGCGCGGAAATACTGGAAACATACCCTGAACTGATCGGGATCATGAAGGAACTGTCATCCCGATTGGATCTCGCAACACTGGTGCAGCTCAACAAGCAGGTTTCCATCGACAAAACTATGCCGCAGCAAGTGGCCAGGGACTATCTACTGGCGCAGGGATTGATCCGGCAGGAACCGCAGTCGTCCGGCACAACCCGGGAACCGCCCGTCGTCGTTGGCGGGAAGACCTTTACGGAGGCACTGACCCTGGGCTACCTGACCCGATACCTGCTGGAAGACAGAGGCTTCAAAGTCATCGATGAAATCGGCCTGGGCGAGGTGGCGGTCATCACCCCCGCCCTTTTTGCCGGTCGCATCGACATCTACTGGGAATACACCGGCACCGGGCTGATGAATGTCATGGGACACGACGGTGTGGTGTCCGATCCAGAAAAATGCTGGCAACTGGTACGCGACTGGTACCGGGAAAACCACAATGTGGTCTGGCTGGATTATGCGCCGGCCAACAACACGTTTGTCATTTTCACTTCCCGGGAGCTCCATGAAAAACACGGCTGGCGCACCATCTCGGATTTGGCTGCGCATGTGAACCGAAAGCCGCAGTAAAAGTCTCGAATGTGGGCGACGCTCCTTGTCCCTCTGACGCTGAATATCAGGAACATCGCCATCGGGTCCAGGGGCAAGGTCTACGTCACCATATCCGTGTCCATCCAGAAATAGGCCAATTCGGGTGGATAACCGGTCGTTCGCAAAAACATCCTGCGTCACTGCTCTATCTTCTTTGACCGCACCGGGCAAGAGCCGGTCGCGGCCAACGGCTTTTCTGTACCAGAAACCAAAATAAAATTGACATCTGCCATACGGTTGCATAGACTCAACTCAACTCAACTCAACTCAACTGAACTCAACTGAACTGAACTTCACCCGACTCATGGCTTGGACATCGGAAAATGAGGAGCGGGCTGTTGTTGTTGGCTGAAAGCATTGATGGAAAACCGTTTTCCAAGGACTCTCATGCGGATTGGACGAAATTACCAATGGAAAATAACAACGAGGTGTTGAACGCCAAAGAAGCGGCCATTTTTCTGAAAGCCCATGTGGAAACCCTCAGGCGAATGGCCCGGCGCGGCGAAATCCCCGCCTTCAAGGTCGGTAAGGACTGGCGATTTTTAAAAAAAACACTCTGGCTTTGGATGCAACGCCGGGATCAAGACCATCGGGGAATCGATCATGCAAAATGACAACACGGACCATCAGTCCGTCGAAAAGACGACCGATATACGGATTGACCTTATCGAATATGCCGCCACGCACAAGCTGGGCGAAGTGATGACCCGGGCACTGGATAAAATTGGAGAACGGGTCGACAGCGCCATCCGATTTTTCCACTTTGTCGAGGCTGACCAGAAAACCCTTTCCCTCCAGCAATGGTCCACCCGCACGTTAACAGAATTCTGCCGGGCTGAAGGCAAAGGGCTGCATTACCCCATTGAACAAGCCGGCGTCTGGGCGGACTGTGTAAGGCGCAAAAAGCCGATAATGCACAACGACTATGCCGCATTCAAACAAAAACAGGGGATGTCCGGGGGCCACGCCGAAGTCGTTCGGGAATTGGTGGTTCCCGTCATACGTAATGAAAAGGTGGTCGCCATCCTGGGCGTCGGAAACAAACCGGTCGATTATACCGAAAAGGATGTAGAGCTTGTATCCTACCTTGCGGATGTAACCTGGGAGGTTTTCCAGCGCAAAAGAACGGAAGAGGCATTAATAGAATCCGAGAAGCGCTACCGGAGGCTTTTTGAATCCGCCAAGGACGGCATTTTGATTCTCGATGCCGATACGGGAAAGATAGTCGATATCAACCCGTTTCTGTCGCAGCTGCTGGGTTGCCGGCATTCTGACTTAATGGGAAAACATCTCTGGGAGATCGGCCCGTTCGCCGGCATCGCTGCATCCAAGGAGGCCTTCAAGACCCTGCAAGACAAAGAATATATCCGTTATGACCATCTGCCCCTGGAAACCGCCGATGGGCGGGTCGTCGAGGTGGAATTCGTCAGCAATGTTTATCTGGTGGACCATGCCAAGGTCATCCAGTGCAACATTCGCGACATCACTGAACGCAAACAGGCCGATGCCGAACGCGAACGACTGCTCTCGGCGATTGAACAGGCCGACGAAATGTTTGTCATGACCGATCCCGAGGGGACCATCCAGTACGTCAACCCGGCTTTTGAAAGGGTGACAGGCTATACCCGGGAGGAAGCGATCGGACAAAACCCGCGCATGCTCAAAAGCGGCAAACAGGGCCCAGGCTTCTATCGAAACTTGTGGGAGACCCTATCCGGCGGCGGCACTTTTAAAGGGCGCATGGTCAACAAGCGCAAGGATGGCACTTTCTTCACCGAGGGGGCGACGATTTCCCCGGTACGCGACCCTTCGGGCCGCATCGTCAGCTATGTCGCGGTCAAGCGCGATATCACGGAGAACTTAAATCTCGCAGCCCAGTTCCAGCAGGCCCAGAAGATGGAATCCGTCGGCCGGTTGGCCGGCGGCGTGGCCCACGATTACAACAACATGCTCAGTGTCATTATCGGATACACGGAACTGGCCTTGGACAAGGTGGACCCGTCCGATCCACTGCATGCCGATCTCAATGAAATCTATAAGGCCGCCATGCGATCCACTGAAATCACCCGACAATTGCTGGCCTTTGCCCGCAAGCAGGCGATCAGCCCCAAAGTGCTGGACGTGAACGAGACCGTGGCGGGTATGCTCAAGATGCTGCAGCGCCTCATCGGCGAGGACATCGATCTGGCCTGGCGACCCGA
>JAGTVD010000086.1 GCA_018224505.1 Desulfatitalea sp.
GACTCTCATGAGGCCGAAGGTAAAACGGTGATTGATCGGTGACCCATTAACCGTCACACGCTTCAAATGCAACTTTATTGCATGACCGAACAAATTGCAACAGGTATGGGATGGACCCAGCCAATCTATTGCCGTTCTGCCCGTTGCCGGCGTCCGGGAGCGTTGACCCAGGTGGTACCGCTATCTGGACTGCGGGGATTTACATTGCGGCTATGCCCGGGTGCGCTGCGATCAATGCGGGCACGAATACCTGCCGGCCTTGGCGGTGGACTTCCTGCTGTGCCCCAAATGCCACGGCGCCATGCGCATCACCGCCTTCATCGAGGAGCAGCCGGTGATCCGAAAAATCTTGTCGCACCTGGGGTTGTGGGAGACCCGCAATCACGACCCACCCAAGGCCCGTGCCGATCCCATACCCACCTTTGAATCCGGGTTCACCATCGACACCTCCTATTCGCAATTGCCGCTGATCGACTATTGGGACTAATAATGAAAGACGCCGTTTCGGTGTACGCGATGCCGTCATATGGGTGATCTGCGCCTGAAATCAGCCCCAAATTGCCTCTGTTTGCCTCTTACCCCCCGTTTCAGTGAAGCTCGGCAGATATTTGCCGCCAGCTTCGCGCACCGTTGTATGTCAATGCCCGACCCCATACAGCATACTGTATGGGGTCGGGCATTGACATACAATCGCGCCTTTGACATCGTCGCTTTTAAAAAAAGCAAGTTCCTATCTTTTGAAGAACTTGCCTTGGAAGAAGAAACCTTCAAGGTCACAATTTCTATAAGCAAAACCAGCATTGCCTTTTTAAAAAGGAAGCAAAGAAATATAATACCCAGTATCAAAAAATGATACGTCGACTTCTGGATGAATATTCAGCACGTCAATAGCAGGGAACCCATAACCTCACCTTGCACAGGATTCGCAGGGACGGGCCGCTGTTGCCCAATACCCTCCTCACCTGTGATGGCGGCGTTCTCTATCTGAAAACCTCATTGCCGTTATAACGTCTTGGCACTATAATGTCACAAAGATTGGAGGTGACATTATGGCAACACCAGCAAAAAGAGCCATCGTTTATTTCGATCCTTCCATACACAAGGCTTTAAAATTAAAATCGATAGAAACATCGAAATCAATTTCAGATCTTGTCAATGACGCTGTCAAGGCGGCGCTTGCAGAGGATGCTGAGGATATAGCCGCATTCGAGGAGAGGGCGAATGAGCCGCTGATCAGCTTTTCCGATATGCTGAAAAGGCTGAAAAAAGATGGCCGCATATGAAATATTTTTCAGGGAATCGGTTTGGAAAGACCTCAAAAAGGTACCCAAAGCCGACCTGAAAAAATCCTTTCCCGAATTGAGCAACTTGGAAACGATCCTCATCCTAAGGGGTGCGAAAAACTCACAGACCATGAACTATACAGAATGCGTCAAGGTAATTATCGGATCGTATATTCGATCCAGGATAACGAGCTCACTGTATGGGTAGTTAAGATCGGCCATCGCAAAGATGTATATCGCTTAGGGACAAGCGCCTGTAGCAGACCGCGATAGATCGGCGCAGCTGCCAAGGCGCAGGGTTGGAAGACTTCGTCGACAACAACAGGGGTAGGCTGATATGTTAAGTCAGGATCATTCCCGGACGCAAGCTCAGATCGTCTACTTTTCTCATGGCGGTGGGCCGTTGCCGATTCTTGGGGATGCCGGCCACCAAGCGATGGTGGATTTCATGCGCCGGCTTCCGATGCGGTTGAGAGCGCCGGATGCGATTCTAGTGATCAGCGCGCATTGGGAAGAACGCATCGCCACAGTATTGGATGCGCCGCAGCCGCCGTTGTTCTTCGATTATTATGGTTTTCCGGATGAAGCGTATGACATTACCTATCCCGCGCCTGGAAGTCCGCCATTGGCAAAGCGGGTCGTCGAACTGCTGAAGCGAAACCGGATACCTGCCGGCGTTGATTCTCAGCGGGGCTTTGACCACGGCCTGTTTATTCCACTGAAGTTAATGTATCCCCGCGCTGACATTCCTGCGCTACAGCTGTCGTTATTGCAGGGGCTGAATCCAGCCGCGCATATTGCGCTTGGTAATGCGTTAGGCGAATTACGGTCAGAGAATATTTTGGTGGTTGGTTCCGGGTTTTCGTTCCATAATGTGCGTGCCTTTACGCGGCAGGGGCAAAGCGCGCCTGATACAGCCAATGATGCTTTTCAAAACTGGTTGATTGATGTCTGCACCGGCGCTCTATCGCAGGCTGAGCGCGAACAACGATTGCGCGCGTGGGAGAAAGCGCCCTCCGCACGCTACTGTCATCCGAGGGAGGAGCATTTATTGCCGCTCCATGTATGTCAGGGAATGGCGGATAAGCCGGCGACGGTGGTGTTTGACGATTACATCCTGGGCAAGCGCGGAATTGCCTTTTTGTGGTAAGGACAAGCTGTCAGATGCAAATCGGCCTTCCAACAACCGCCCCACCGAAGCGCTCTGCCGGCGCTGCGCGAGCTCTGCTGACGTGGAGCGTTGGACGCTTGTTGATGTGCATCACATCGATCACAGGGTCCGGTTCACCGGATCCCGGATAAGGAGATCATTATGCGCCCGGTCCGCAAGATCAAGAAAGTATGGAAGAGTAAGCCGACGATCGAGGGAGCTGGCGTTCATCTGAAACGGGCCTTCGGCAACAGAGAGGTCCCACTTTTCGACCCCTTCCTTTTGCTCGACGATTTCCGCTCCGACAACCCCGCTCATTATGTCAAAGGCTTTCCCTGGCATCCGCATCGCGGGATCGAGACCATCACCTACGTGCTGGGTGGCAAGGTCGAACACGGTGACAGCATGGGCAACAAAGGTATCATCGGACCCGGTGATGTGCAGTGGATGACAGCCGGCAGCGGCATCATCCATCAGGAAATGCCGAAGGGGGATGGTAATGGTTACATGGGCGGATTCCAGCTGTGGGCCAATCTCCCGGCCGCCCACAAGATGATCGATCCGCGTTATCGGGGGCTGGTGGCCGCGGATATTCCGGAGGCGACCCTCAAAGGGGGCGTCAAGCTGCGGGTCATTTGCGGTAAAGTGGATGCCGTGCATGGACCGGTGCGGGATGTTGTCGTTGATCCCGAGTATCTCGATGTGACGGTGCCGGCGGGAACCACCTTCACCCATCCGATACGGCGGGGATACACCGCCTTTGCCTACGTAATCGAGGGAGAAGGGTATTTCGATCCGGAACGCGACGCCTATTCCCATGAGGTCGTGGGGGTCAACTACTTCGATTTTAAACGCAAATGCTTATGCGGCATGGAGAACCTCATTCTCTATGGTGATGGTGAAGAGGTGGTGATAAGCACGCAAGAAATACCGGTCCGCTTTCTCCTCGTATCGGGAAAACCCATCGGCGAACCTGTCGCCTGGTACGGTCCGGTTGTTATGAACACACAGGAAGAGTTGCAGATCGCTTTCGAAGAATATGAGAAGGGGACCTTCATCAAACACAAGAAGCAGTGATTTCTATA
>JAGTVD010000087.1 GCA_018224505.1 Desulfatitalea sp.
AACGATCACTGGGGTCAAGGTTATGCGGGGATCTAAGAGGATGAAGAAACATACCCAGCAGCCAGCCCATGTTGCCGCCATTGATCATTGAAAAACAACAATTGGGCGCAAGGAGGATCTGTGCCAAATTTTCGTGATGCGAAATCGCCCGGCATGAACACATTCGTTTTGCTACACAGATGACTGGTTCGTTAATTTGCGGCAGTTCGCCGGTTTATACGGTCTTAAGCTTAATCCGAACCAGTTGGTCCAAGCCGGAATTGATAGCGATAGCGAATTAAACAGGTGATGCGTATCTTGCTGTCGGCTTAATACCTGATCGGTTGTAATACCTGATCGGTTGCATTGCCACCAGCTCATTATCCTTGCTCAGATGAAAACGGGATGTCTATAGCAACTCTTGGACCCTATCTATTTTAAGGCAATAGCTTCCTGCGATAGAACTGATCATCGCCCGAAAACATCTTGACTAAATAAATCCAAATAAGTAAGAGGTTGCGTAACATTAGGATCGCAGAAGCTGATCCAGACGCATCATACCTATTTACTATATTAAAGCCACGAAGGCTAGTACCCCAATTCAGGGGAACTGTTTTCGTGGCTTTTTCCGTTTAACGCCGGAAGATAAGGAGGTGATGGATCGACGATGGATTGAATTGATCAAATAGAGTGGGGAAGGTGACCGGCTCCGCCAAGAGATTTCGGGCCACCTTCCCCAGTTTGCCGCCCTCACGGGTGAGGGATGCACTTTTTTTGTACCACATCCGCATTCCTCCTTCAACACATCCGAATCGACGCCGGCTTAGCCGGTGCGCGGGCGCAACCATGCCGTTTCGTTTGGAACGCCAGTTTTATATCTGAAAGGATAGCACAATGAAAAGAACCCTGTATCTCTTTTGCAGTCTGGTGCTCTTTTTTTGTATGTTTTCGAATGCCTACGGTCACGATTATTGGCTTTTACCCTCAACCTTCAAGCCGTCGCCGGGTGACATCATCGATGCCGGCTTTACCAGCGCCCATGAATACTTTGGCATGGAGGAAACTCCGGACATCATCAAGTACGCGATGTCCCTGCGCACACCCAACGGCCAGGATCTCGCTTTGGCTTTCTCGCGGGTGACACCCAAGGCGGCGTGGGTGCGCATTCCCATTTTCACGCCGGGCACCTATGTACTGAGCGCAGTCAATACCACGCCGGAATACTGGACCCAGACCACGAAGGGGTGGCAGTCCGGCCCCATCAGCGACCCCGCCGGAGTCCTGAAAAGCACCAGGTATTTTAAATCGATCAAAACCTTTTTTTCCGCCGGCTCGCCTACCGATGCATACAAGGCCGTGTGCGGATTTGAAATTGAAATGGTTCCTCAAAAAAACCCAACCGAGCTCCGCAAAGGGGACAAACTGCCGGTGCAGATTCTGTTCCGGGGCAATCTAGTGCCCGACGTGCCAGTGTCCGCCATTTATGAAGGATTCAAGGCCAAAGATCACTCCGACCGCCCCGTGCAAACCAAGACCAATTCCGAAGGTATTGCCGAAATTACCTTGGATCGCACCGGAAAATGGTTGGTTTTCGGCCGGCATGAGTTTCCGACCAAAGACCTTCCCGGCAAGAGTTTCGCCAACTACCGTCCTTATATCTTGTTCGAAGTTCATTAGCTGGTGCGTATAACACCGCCAATACACGGATAGATTTATAAATAGACAGGAGCCAAACCGATGAATCTGAAATCCTTGCTGATTATGACATGCTTGATCTTGCTATGGTTTGTAGGTGCTCATGCGGATACCACCCAGCCCCAGGCAACGGAGAAACAAGAAAAAAGACCTCCGCAGGCCTCAGAAGTCTCGGATGTCGTTGTTCACATCGGAGAGATAGTGGTCAAGGAAACCCAAGTGCCGGCCAGAATCGATTTGCCAGGCTCGGTGGATGTACTCGGCTATGAGCAGATCAAGTACGAAAATGTGGATAATGCCATGGACCTACTTTGGAA
Organism: Desulfatitalea sp.; assembly: GCA_018224505.1. Classification (GTDB taxonomy): domain Bacteria; phylum Desulfobacterota; class Desulfobacteria; order Desulfobacterales; family Desulfosarcinaceae; genus Desulfatitalea. The sequence goes on from JAGTVD010000087.1 coordinate 1,992, forward strand.
GATTCCGGGCATTTCCGTGGGCGATTACGGAAGCGGCGGTTATCCGAATGCCTTTACGCTCAGGGGGCATGACTTGATGGGGCATAGCAACCATACGGTGATCACGGTCGACGGCATACCCGTCAATACCCATCTGGAAAATGCGGACGGCGGGTCGGATCTGAACCAGATCGCCCCGGATGAAATCCATCGCCTTGAAGTGGTCAAAGGTCCGATCGACGCCCGATACGGGAATTGGAACCGTGCGGGTGTTATTCATTACCATTCAAAAAATCGCGGAGACTTTGCAAAAGTCAATACCCAAATAGGATCCTGGGATACCCAGAAAGTATATGCAACATTCGGAAAAGAACATCTCAACAATAGGTTCAACCATATTTATTCGATTGAATCCTATGGCACCGATGGCTGGCGGGACAATTCCGCTCGGGAAAGAAAAAACGTTTACGGCCGATGGTTTTACAGACCCGTGGATGCGCTTCAGATTGGCCTGACCACTCAGCTTTACACATCAACATGGGATTCCGGCGGCTATATTTCTGAGGCCCAGTGGCAGGAAAACCCTCGTCAGGCAGCCACTGATAATTGGGATGGCGGTTATAAGGACACCAATCAAGGCGCCCTGCATCTTGATTGGCGGCTATCCCCGGGGATCCTGCTGGAGACCAAGCTATGGATGATGGACAATTCGTTTGCCCGCTATACAAGCAGCACCACAACGCTGCAGCAGGGTGTTGCCTTTCGGGACAACAAGACCTACGGCGCATTGATGAATATGTCATGGGAGTCTTCAATCACTGGCGGAAACATACTGCGGTTGGATGGCGGCGCTGATTACAGGCGATTTGATGACCATATTGAAAGCTGGAACACGACAGCCAACCGGGTCAAAATCGACCGGCGTGCTCCTGATGCGGATTATCTTTTCGATAATTATGGCGCCTACCTAAAAGCGAATCTTGACTTGTCTCATTATCTACGGATTTTTGGAGGCGTCCGGCAGGATTGGTTTACCGGAGATAAAACTGCCGATGACGATCCTGTGACGAAAAAAATGAAAGATTATGATGTGTTTTCCTGGAAAACCGGCCTCATTATTTCTCCTTTGCACTGGTTCAGTGTTTATGGAAACGTTGCCACTACTTTTCAGCTTCCGAACGGCACCAGCAAGTATGACGACAACCCGGCCGATCCCCGTGATTTCATGTTCTGGGAAACAGGATTCACATTGCACCCGGTTGATTGGCTGCTTTTCAGATATGCCTATTCGCAACAGGAAGAAGAACGCTACACCCGGGATCAGGAAACCCAGGAGTGGGTATTCGAAGGAGATGCCCAGCGCAATGTGCATGAAGCCTCACTGAATCTGAAACCCTTCAGGGATCTTGACCTGTTCGCTGCCTATACCTATCAGGACACTGAGTATACCGGTGGCGTCAATGCAAATAACACCTTGGCCTATATTCCGAAAAGCATTTGGAAAGCCGGGATCGGCTATACCCTTCCCTGGCAGACGACCAGATGCCAGGTCTGGTACAATAATGTCGGGAAGTATTATACGAATGTTGCCAACACCTTTACCTATGGAGGCTATGAAACCATTGACGCGAAAATCATTCATTATTTGAATGAACAATGGACCATTGTGCTTGATGGTAGAAACCTGGCTGATAAAAAATATGCCGGGTTTGTCTATGCCGGAACCGCAGGCAATGTATATGCGGTCAGCAATCCGAGAGCAGTCTACCTGTCCGTAAAATATGAATACTGATAGCTGACGGTCTCGATATTTGTCGGCCTGACTAGGACCATCAAGCCGCCCGACTGCCGCACAGAGGTGCCGTGCCAGCGCATGTGGTCCGGGGGGATTTTGATGGATCTCCCCGGACCACGCCGGATTCGCCTTGAACATCAAAACGCTGTTGGCCGATGTGGGGGCTTCTGGTCTGCGGGGCCGGTTTTACGAGGATCTGATTGCCATGCTCGCAGCCGAGGCGGAATTGTGCTACCCGGAGCGGATTCATCCGGGGCCGGCTTATGATGCCGCCATGAAAAGGCTGTCGATGGTCGTTCGGGCCAAGGGGAAAATCCATGCATACTACAATCTGAACTGCCGATGGGGATTGATCCCAGAAACCCGAAAGGATGTTCATACCGAAGCGCGGGACGTTGGTTTTTTCAACGAGCTTTTCTGGGAGCTGGAAACTGACCCTACCGTCCGTCAGCGGGTCTGTGAGATTGTCGAATGCGCCCTGGGACGGGTGAAGGGGTCGGTTGCCGGGGCAAAAGTGGTTTGATGGAGGGGGAGCCGGTTGAGCTGTTAGTGAAACCTTTTGGATGCTGTTCTGTAACCGTTCTGTAACCGTTGATCCGTTAATATTTGCTTGTAAGATACTGAAATAAAAATGAAGTTGGCGGAAGTGCATGGGAATCGAAGCCACCCGGGACGGCTTATGATGAGGAAATAAAAAACGTAACCTCGGTCATCAAGGTGAAGGGCTTTTATAACTTGAGCTGTCCGGTGGGGTGCCTGGTGTCCGACCGGTGCCCAGGACAGTCTCGATGTGGTGTATTACGAACGAATGAGATCCTGCAAAGTGCCGCCGTTCGGGCGCTGAGGGATGTTTCCGGAATCAGGTCGGAACGCCAGTATGGGAACGGGGTTGTCTGAATCGACGTGGCGGTCTAACCATTTAGATTATAGATCTTTTTTGATACAGAAAAACTTAAACGCCCAAAATCAAAGGGCTTGTGAGCATCTAAACTCACAAGCCCTTGATTTAATTATGGTGCCGAAGGCGGGATTTGAACCCGCACGCCTTGTGAGCACTACCCCCTCAAGATAGCGTGTCTACCAAGTTCCACCACTTCGGCAAAAGGTTTGTCATTTATGGGTTCGCCTTTGTCGGTCCTGGGCATTGATCCCTGTGTTTACTCGCCGGCGGGTGGCTGATCGCCGGTGCCGGGTGTTTCAACAGTGCCGGGTGTTTCGATGGTGCCGGCCGGGGGTGCGGCCACGGGTGTTTCCGTGGTGGTTTGCACCGCGGGTGGGGTGTCCATCAGGAGACGCTCCGGGCCCCGGTTGCCGGCCATGTAGGCCAGCATCAGCGATGTGAGCATGAAGACCACAGCCGCGGCGGTGGTTGCTTTGCTCAGAAAGGTGGAAGCGCCTGTGGCACCGAACAGGGTCTGGCTGCCGCCGCCGCCGAAGGCGGCCCCCATATCGGCACCTTTTCCTGTCTGAAGCAGCACGATCAGGATCAGGGCGATACAAACAAATACGTGAATGGTGACAAGCAATATCGACATCTTTTTCAATCCATCTCAGCCCTGGTAATGCACCAGTTGGCTAAAGGTTTCCGGGTCGAGGCTGGCACCGCCGACCAGGGCGCCATCCAGATCAGGCATGGCCATCAGCCCCTTGACATTGCCGGGGTTGACGCTGCCGCCGTAAAGGATGCGCATCGTTTGGGCCAGTGTGTTGTCCAGGATTTCGGCCATCAGCCGACGCAGATGGGCGTGTACTTCCTGGGCCTGGTCATTGGTGGCTGTTTTGCCGGTGCCGATGGCCCAGATCGGTTCGTAGGCCACGACCAACGACTGCAAATCCTTCGAAAATAGGCCTTCTAAACCGTTTTTGACCTGTTTGTCAAGTACAGAAAAGGTCTGCCCGGCATCCCGCTGGGCTTCGCTTTCGCCGATGCAGAAGACGGGGCTCAGGCCTGCCGCCAGTGCGGCGTGGATTTTACGGTTTACGGTGGCGTCGGTTTCACCGAAGAACTGGCGGCGTTCGGAGTGGCCGATGATGACATAGCGGCAGCCGGCGGATACCAGCATCGCAGGGGCGATTTCGCCGGTGAAGGCGCCTTTGGCTTCCCAGTGCATGTTCTGGGCGCCCAGGGCGATGGTGCTGCCGGCCAGGGTGGTGGCCACCTGGGTCAGTGCGGTGAAGGGTGGGGCGACCATTACTTCGACATCGCCGGCGTCGGCCACCAGGGTTTTGAGCTGTTGGACGGTCTGAACAGCCTCGTCGCCGGTTTTGTGCATTTTCCAGTTGCCGGCGATAAGGGAGCGGCGCGTGGTCATCGAGTTTCTCCCTCGGTTGGAGTGGGTGTTTCAGGGGCGCGCACGGGGCGCGCCCCTGCCAAGGCGATGATGTGCGCGCGTCTTACAGGGCGGCGCCCATCATGGCGGCCAGATCCACCATGCGGTGGGAGTAGCCGGCTTCGTTGTCGTACCACGAGAGCACCTTGACCAGCTGGTCGATGGCGTAGGTGGTGTCAGCATCCACGATGGACGATAGGGTGTTGCCGTTGAAGTCCGTGGAGACCAGGGGCAGTTCGCTGAACCCGAGAATGCCGGCCATTTCACCTTCGGCGGCGGCTTTCAGGGCGCTGTTGACATCCGAGGCGGTGACACCGCTTTTGTTGATGTTGACCACCACGTCCACCAGCGAGACATTGGGGGTTGGCACGCGGATGGCCAGGCCGTTGAGTTTGCCGGCCAATTCGGGAAGCACCAGGGCGACCGCTTTGGCGGCACCGGTGGTGGTGGGGATCATGGAGAGCGCCGCGGCCCGGGCCCGGCGCAGGTCCTTGTGCGGAAAGTCGAGCAGGCGTTGGTCACCGGTATAGGAGTGGATGGTGGTCATCAGGCCGTTCTGGATGCCGAAGTTCTCCAGCAGCACCTTGGCCACGGGGGCCAGGCAGTTGGTGGTGCACGAGGCGTTGGAGATGATGTGGTGCTGCCGGGGGTCATAGGTGGTGTGGTTGACGCCCATGACGATGGTGGCGTCCGGGTCTTTGGCCGGTGCCGAGATGATCACTTTCCGGGCGCCGGCGGTCAGGTGCTTGCCGGCACTGGCTTTGTCGCGGAACAAGCCGGTGCACTCCATGACGATGTCCACGCCCAGTGACTGCCAGGGCAGTTCGGCTGGGTCCCGGTGGGCGGTGTAGGCGATGCTGCGGTCGTCCACGATGATGGCTTTTTCCTCGGCGTGGATTTTGTTGGTCAACTTGCCGTGCACCGAGTCGTAGGTGAGCAGGTGGGCCATGGTGGCCGCATCGGTCAGGTCGTTGATAGCCACCACCGAAACGTCCGGATGGTTCAAGGCCGCCCGGAACACCATGCGACCGATTCTGCCGAAACCGTTGATTGCAACCTTTATGCTCATCATGCCTCCTTTTTCTCAATAGCAGGCGCTGAGGCGCCTTTTCGTGAGAGTGTTAATTGTGAAGTGTGAAGTATTGATAGGTGGATCTTTTAGATAGCGGATCATATTGGAAAATAGACCTTTAACCTTCGGTTTGCAAGGAACCCGCAAGCGTTGCATCGGGTTCAGGATCGCCCTGGATCTAACCGCCGGCATCATTCGCC
>JAGTVD010000088.1 GCA_018224505.1 Desulfatitalea sp.
CTGAGCCGGCAGGTGCAACAGGGCGTGGCCTGGTTTCCGCACATCGACGCCGACAATGTGGCCATCGGCGCTTTGCCTTTTTTCCATGTGTTCGGCCTGACCAGTGTCATGAACATCGGCATCTTTTTCGGTTGGACCATCGTGCTGGTGCCCAGGCCCCAGCCGCCCCAACTGGTGGATGTGCTCAAAAAGTACAAGATCACCTTCGCCGCCCTCGTGCCGACCATGTACATCGGTATTTTGCAGGAGCCGGGGATCGAGGGCGTCGACATGAGCTCCATCAACAACATGTTTTCGGGCAGCGCGCCGTTGCCGGTGGAGGTGATCAAGGATTTTGAAAAGCGCACCGGCGGCATCATCGTGGAGGGTTTCGGGCTGACCGAAACCTCGCCCATGACCCACATCAACCCTTGCGGGGAAGGCAGCCTGCGCAAAGTGGGCAGCATCGGCCTGCCCCTGAGCGACACGCTTTGCCGCATTGTGGACATCAATGACGGGCAGACCGACGTGCCGGTCGGCGAGTCGGGCGAACTGCTGATCAAGGGGCCCCAGGTGATGCGCGGCTATCTGAACCGCCCCGAAGCCACGGCCGAAACCATTACCGATGGCTGGCTGCACACCGGCGATATCGCCACCATGGACGAGGACGGCTACTTCTACATCATCGACCGCAAAAAGGACCTAGTGATTTCAGGCGGATACAACATCTATCCCCGGGATATCGAGGAGGTCTACTTCGAGCATCCCAAGGTGGTGGAGGCCAGTGCCATCGGCGTGCCGCATCCCAGCCGCGGGGAAGCCGTCAAGGTGTTTCTGGTGCTGCGCGAGGGGGAGACCGCCACCAAGGAAGAGATGATCGCCTATTGCGCCGACAAGCTGGCCAAATACAAGTGGCCCTCTGAAATCGAGTTCCGCAAGGAGCTGCCCAAGACCAACGTGGGCAAGGTGCTCAAGAAGGATCTGCGCGCGCAGGAGCTGCAGCAGCGCGGTCAGTAAAGACGCCAGGCAAGACAGATGAAGGGGTGCGAGCCGGACTCGCACCCCTTTTTATTGCGATAATCGCTATCGCTCTCGTAAGGTTTTCGGGATTTCTTTTGCGTGAGCGGCCAGCGGCGGTTGTGTTGGAGGGGGCAGGTCCGGCGAGCCCCGGCAGCGCCTTTCAAGGGCGGCTAAGCCGCGTTCCGGGCGGCCCGCAAACTCGCTGCGCTCAGACAGTGCTGGCCGCTGATCCTCCCGCGCGGCTAAGCCGCCCTAAGAAAGACGCTGCGATAGGGCTCGCCGGACCTGCCCCCTCCAACACAACCGCCTTGTGCAACCGCAGCCATCCGTTTCCATAGGAATAAAAAACCGGAAACCCGCTGGGCGGATTCCCGGTTTTATGTTTTTTAAAGACGGATGCGCTATGGCATCACTTTGGCGCGTGCTATTTGCCGCCGAAGGCCTCGTCGTCGATGTCCACCGCGGCACAGCAATTGGCCATGATGGTCTCGACCTTGCCGTTGGTCAGGGGCAGCATATTGTTGATGAAGAACTCGGCCGACTTGATCTGGCCGTCCAGAAACTTCTCGTCTTTTTTGCGCTTGCCGCCGGCCAGCAGATCGGCCGCCGTGTTGGCCCGCCAGAGCAGCATCCAACCCATGATCACATCACCCACCACATCCATGAAATTGTAGGCAAAGGCGAAAGCGTTCATCACCTGGCCTTCCATCATGGACTTGCCGAGGAACATGGCCGCATCGCCCATCCGCTTGACCATGGGCTCGAGTTTTTCGGCCAGCGGTTTGAGCACTTCGATGGTCTTGGCCTTGTTGATGGTGTCCTGCATCTCTTTGGCCAGGGCCATCATGGACTTGCCGCCGTCCATGACCGTTTTGCGGGCCAGAAGATCCATGGCCTGGATGCCGTTGGTGCCTTCGTAGATCTGGGTGATGCGGCAGTCACGCACCAGCTGCTCCTGGGGATACTCCTTGATGTAACCGTAGCCGCCGTACACCTGCATGCCGTGGTTGCACACCTCGAAGGCCCGGTCGGTGATGTAGCCTTTGCAGATGGGGGTCAGAAAATCCACGATGGCCGCATAGTTGGCTTTTTCCTTCTCATCCTTGCCCAGGTGGGCCTTGTCGATGATCATGGCGACATAGTAGATCAGGCTGCGCATGCCTTCCACGTAGGATTTCATGATGATCAGCATGCGGCGCACATCCGGGTGCTGGATGATCGGCACCGCCGGTGCATCGTGTTTTGCGGAATCCAGCAGATGGCGGCCCTGGATACGCTCCCGGGCATAGTTGACCGCGTTCAGATAGGAAGAACTGGCACAGGCGAAACCCTGGGCGCCGGTGTGCAGCCGCGCACCGTTCATCATCAGGAACATGGCGCGCATGCCCTTGTTTTCCTCACCGAGCAGGTAACCGCGGCATTTGCCTTTGCCACCCAGGGTCAAGGATGCGGTGGAGTTGCCGTGGATGCCCATTTTCTCTTCGATGCCGGTGCACACCACGTCATTGAGATCGCCCATGGAACCATCGTCGTTGACCCAGACCTTGGGGACCAGGAACAGGGAGATGCCCTTGGTGCCGGCCGGCGCGCCTTCGATGCGGGCCAGGACCGGATGGATGATGTTGTCGGTCAGGTCATGCTCGCCCGAGGAGATGAAAATTTTGTTGCCGCTGATGGTGTAGGTGCCGTCATCGTTTTTCACCGCCGTGGAGGTCAGGCGCCCGACGTCGGAACCGGCTTCGGGTTCCGTGAGCAGCATGGTGCCGGTCCATTCACCGGAATTCATCTTGGGCAGGAACAGTTTTTTGAGCTTGTCGGTGCCGAAGTTTTCGATCAGGGACGCCGCGCCGTTGGTCAATCCGGGGTACATCATGAAGGAAAAATTGGCGCCCATGAAATAGTCGTTGGCCGCCATGGCCACGACGTGCGGCATGCCCTGCCCGCCCCATTCGGGATCGACATGGGTGGATACCCAGTCCCCTTCACAGAACAGTTTCCATGCCCGTTTGTAACTTTCCGGCACGGTCACGATACCGCCATCGAAGCGGCACCCGACTTCATCGCCCTCTTTCTGGGTGGGCAGAATCTCTTTGATGGCCAGATTGCGTGCCTCGGACACGATCATTTCAATTGTTTTGCGATTGAATTCGGCAAACTGGGAAAACTTGCTCAGGCTGTCGACATTGAGTTGATCGAAAAGCACAAAATCCACATCCCTGCGATCTGCAATTTGTTGGGCCATTGAACGCTCTCCTTTTCTTTTTCTTTCTTATACCACATTGGCTTTATGATTGAATTGCAGCGGTATGTTGTCCACCGCCTTGGCACCCGCTTCGGTTCCGATGCCATTTATAAATAGATCCACCAAGGGCTCGGCCATGGATGCCAGGTCATGGTCCATGCCGGTGTGGATCCAGGTGTTGATCACCTCTTCCACGGCGCCGTTGATGAGTCGTTTGACCAATCCCACATACAAATCCGGCCGGATGCTCCCTTCCTGTTGGCCCATGGCCACCAGCTTGGAGATCAGCTCCCGGTACATTCTGGACATCTGGCGCGTGGGCTCCTGCACCAGGCGCCACTGCAGGTGGGTCTCGCTCTGGTAGACGATGGCCCCGCTGGCCTGGCTCTGGAACACTTCCAGATGGGCGCGCACCAGGTTGTGCAATTTCTCGATGGCCGTAGCGCCCTCTTGAACGGCTTTGTAAAAACATTCGGAGACGTGCTCGGTCATCCGTTCGTAGAACTGAACCAGGATGTCATCCTTGTTCTTGAAATAGAGATAAATGGTCCCGTCGGCAACCCCCGCCTCCTGGGCGATCTGGGCGATGGTGGATTGTGCGAACCCCTTCTCGGCAAACACTTTGACGGCGGCGGTCAGGATCTGGTTATACTTGTCTGTGTTGCGTTTCATGGGCAAGACGGTACACTTTCCTGATTAATGAATGAATGCTCACTCATTTATCAGAGCCGCCACCCGGCGTCAAGTTATAAATCCGCATTGCCGATCCCTATTGACACACCCAGCCCTTTCCGTTTAGATAGGTTACTTCGAAAGGGTCCCCTGCGTTGGTGTTGTGGGCCGGTGTATCGAAGACGACAATGGGCGCTGCATGATTTTATAAATGAAACGATAGAGTTATAAATAATTCGCGCATTTTCACTTAGGTCGTTATCAACTTCTGGAGGTTTTGTTAAATGGCTGATCAAGCAATCAAACTTGGCGGCAAAAAACAGAGCACCTTCATCGACAAGGTCAAAGGCCTGCTGCCCGAGGGCGGCAATCTCAATCTGTGCCTGACCTGCGGTGCGTGCTCGTCGGGGTGTCCTGCCACCGGATTGGAAGGCATGGACCCGCGCAAATTTTTGCGGATGGCCGCCCTTGGCATGGATGAAGAGGTCATCAAAACGCCGTGGGTCTGGATGTGCAGCATGTGCACACGCTGCGTTTATGTCTGCCCCATGAAGATCAATATTCCCCAGCTGGTGTTCTATGCGCGCCAGCAATGGCCCCGGGAAGAACGCCCCAAGGGTATCCTGGGCTCCTGTGACATGGCCCTGCGCAATGACACGTGCAGCGCCATGGGCGCCACCGAGGAGGATTTCCAGTTCGTGGTGGAGGATGTGCTCGAGGAGTACCGTGAGTCCCAACCGGAATTTGCCGAAATGGAAGCGTCGGTGAACAAGGAGGGCGCCTACTATTTCCTGAACCAGAACTCCCGCGAACCGGTCACCGAGCCGGATGAAATGGTGCCGCTGTGGAAGATCCTGCACCTTGCCGGCGCCGATTGGACCTATGGCACCAAGGGATGGGCGGCGGAAAACTACTGCATGTTCATGGCCGACGATGAAAACTGGGAGCGCATCGTACGCACCAAAGTCAAGGCCGTGGAGGATCTGGGCTGCAAAGTGTGGCTCAACACGGAGTGAGGGCACGAACTGTTCGCGGTCCGGTTCGGACTGCAAAAATTCAAGATTGAAGCCAATTTCGAGATCCAGAGTATCATCCAACTGTACGCCCAGTGGATTCGGGAAGGTAAGCTCAAGCCCAGTTCCGAGTGGAACAAAGAGCGCCAGATCAAGTTCACGGTCCAGGACCCCTGCCAGCTGGTGCGTAAAAGCTTTGGCGATCCGGTGGCCGAGGACCTGCGCTATGTGGTCAGGGCGGTGGTGGGTGAAGAGAATTTCATCGACATGCACCCCAACCGCTCGAACAACTTCTGCTGTGGCGGCGGTGGCGGGTTCCTGCAATCAGGCTACCCCGATCAGCGTCGGGACTATGGCCGGCTCAAGGCGGACCAGATCCTGGCCACGGGGGCCCAATACTGCATCACCCCCTGCCACAACTGCCATGCCCAGGTCCATGACCTGAGCGAAATCCGGCACCATCCGTGGCAGACGGTCCACCTGTGGACCCTGCTGTGCCTCTCCCTGGGCATCCTGGGTCCCAACGAGCGCGTCTATCTGGGCGATGACTTGAGGGAAGTGGATGTGTTTCACCCGGAGAGTGAGATGTAAACCGGGCAATCATTTTTGCTAAGAAAAGAAAAGGCCGGCCCCGATATACCGGGGCCGGCCTTTTGATTGTCGCGTTGGTTTTTCAGGCGGCCTTGTCGATCTTCACGGCGCACACCTTGAATTCGGGAATCCCCGAGACCGGGTCGAGGGCCGCGTTGGTCAGTTTGTTGGCGGCCGCCTTGGCGAAGTGGAAGGGGATGAAAACGGTGCCGTCCACCGCGGAGGCCGCAATTTTGACCCGGGCATGGATGGTCCCGCGCCGGGAAGCGATGCTGACCATGTCACCGTCCTGCAACGCGGCGTTGGCGGCATCCTTGCGCGACATCTCCACGTAGGCTTCGGGGGCCCGCTCGTTGAGGCCGTCGGTTTTCATGGTCATGGTGCCGGTGTGGTACTGGTAGAGCACCCGGCCGGTGGTCAGATAGAGCGGGTAGTCGTCATCCACCTGCTCGGCGGGCGGAATCCATTCAATGGCATGGAACATACCCTTGCCACGGGTGAATTGCTGGGCGTGCAGGATGGGCGTGCCCGGATGATCAGCGGTGGGGCACGGCCAGTGCAACCCTTCGGTTTCGATCCGTGCGTAGGTGATGCCGCCGTAAGAGGGGGTGACCTTGGCGATCTCGTCGAATATGGCCTGGCTGCTGTCGTAGTTCATGGTGTAGCCCATGCGTTCGGCCAACTGGCAGGTGATCCACCAATCGTCCTTGCACTGCCCGGGCGCATCGACCGCCTTGCGCACCCGCTGGACGCGCCGCTCGGTGTTGCTGAAGGTGCCCTCTTTTTCGGCAAAACAGGCCGAAGGGAACACCACATCGGCTATTTTGGCCGTTTCGGTCATGAAGATGTCCTGGACCACCAGCAACTCGAGGTTTTTGAGGCTCTTTTCGGCATGGTTCAAATCGGCGTCCGACACCATGGGGTTTTCGCCGATGATGTACATGGCCTTGAGTTCGCCGTCATGGGCTTTGGGCAGCATCTTGGTGACGGTGAGTCCCGGTTGCGTGGGCAGACCGGTCACGCCCCAGGCCTCTTCCATCTTTTTGGCCACGGCCAGATCGCTGACCGGCTGGTATCCGGTGTACACATTGGGCAGGCCACCCATGTCGCAGGCCCCTTGCACGTTGTTCTGACCGCGCAATGGATTGACGCCGGCCCCGGCGATACCCAGGTTGCCGGTGAGCATGGCCAGATTGGCCAGGGATTTGACGTTGTCGGTGCCGCTGATGTGCTGGGTGATGCCCATGCAGTACAGAATACTGCCGGCTTTGGCGCCGGCAAAGAGTTTAGCGGCCGCGATGAGGCTCTCGGCGGGGATGCCGGTGATGCCTTCGACAAATTCGGGGGTATATTTTTCGAGGCGCTCCTGGAGGGCTTCGAAACCTTCCGTACGGTTCTGGATGAAGTCGGTCGCCTGCATCTTCTCTTTGAGAATCACATGCATCATGCCGTTGATCCAGGCCACATCGGTACCCAGGTTGGGACGCAGCCAGTGCTGGGCGAACTCGGTCATCTTGATGCGCCGCGGGTCGATCACGATCAGCTTGGCGCCCCGGAACTTGACGGCGCGCTTGACGAACGACGAGAGCACCGGGTGGTTTTCACTGGTATTGGAGCCGGTGATCAGGATCACATCGGCTTTTTCGATGTCGGCGATGGGATTGGTCATTGCACCGGAACCAAACGCTGCGGCCAGACCGGCCACTGTGGAGCTATGTCAAAGCCGGGCGCAATGATCCACGTTGTTGGTCTTGAGCACCGCCCGGGCGAACTTCTGGGCGATGTAGTTCTCCTCGTTGGTCATGCGGGCCGAGGTCAGCACCCCGATGGCGTCGCCGCCCTGGGTGTCCCGAATCTTTTTCAGGCCGTCGGCCACCCGGTCCAGGGCTTCCTCCCAGGAGGCTTCGCGGAACTGGCCGTTTTCCTTGATCAAGGGGGTGGTCAGCCGTTCGGGCGAGTTGATGAAATGGTAGCCGAAACGCCCTTTGACGCACAGGCTGCCAAGATTGGGCGCCGCATCGGCGCCATCCACTTTGACCACCTGGTTGTCCTGCACATGCAGGTCCATCTGGCACCCCACCCCGCAGTAGCTGCAGGTGGTGCGCACTTTTCCGGTGGCCCAGGGCCGTACGGCGTAGCGCACATCCTTTTCCACCAGCGCTCCCACCGGACACGCCTGGACGCATTCGCCACAAAAGACGCAGTCCGAATCTTTCAACGGGCGGTCGCCGGCGGCGATGATCTTGGCATGCGGGCCGCGATAGCCGAAGTTGATGGCGTTGTTGACCTGAACCTCGTTGCAGGCCTGCACGCAGCGGCCGCACTGGATGCAACGCGAAAAATCCCGGATGATGAAGGGATTGACCGTCTCCATGGGATATCGGGTGGGGGTGGCGTCGAACCGTTCGCCGCTGACCTGGTAGCGGTAGGCCAGCTCCTGCAGGCGGCAATCGCCCCACACCGGGCACAGTTCATCGCTGCCGTCCTCGGCCTGCACCTTGAGCTGAAAGGCGGTCCACTCCTGGTTGTCCGAGCCGCGCACGGCGCAGTTGTGGTTGCCCGAGCTGAGCATCAACTGCAAAATCAGCCGGCGCGCCACCACCACCGGGGGCGATTCGGTCTGCACCTTCATCCCGGCCGTGGCCGGGGTGGCGCAGGCCGCCAGCAGGGTGCGCGCGCCCGCCACTTCCACCACGCAGATGCGGCACGCCCCGGTGGGGGTGGTCCCTTTCAGGTGGCACAGAGTGGGGATGTCGATATGATGGCGCCGGGCCACCTCCAGGATGGTCTCGCCGCTGTTAAAGGCAAGCTCCCGGCCGTTGATCAGGATGGTCTGCTGAGCGTTCATACCCGCATGCTCTCCTTGTCGATGAAGTTGCGCGCCCGGCGCCAGACGCCGGGAAAAAATCCACACCATATGTAAAGGAAACAGGCCCCGTTGTCAATCAGGACCCGAACCGGGACCAGGGCGATCGCATGTAAATGCACGCATGATACATGCACTGGACAGCTGATCCGTCCGTTCATTTAGCACAACAGGAGGTGCCCCCGGAAGCGGGGGCACCGGCTTAACGACCCCAACGGCACGCCGCGAAATTTCATTGGCGTACCTGCAATCACCCTGGAACCGGGACCCGAACCGAATATGATGCCTGGTGAACCGTGTCAGTTTTTTACCGGAAGGGTGATGGTAAATGTGGTTCCCCTGTTCACCTGGCTTTCCACGGTAATCAAGCCACCCAGCTTGGTCACGATCCCCCATGAGACATAGAGCCCCATGCCGGTACCCTGCCCGACCCCCTTGGTGGTGAAAAACGGCTCGAAAATTTTTGAAAGATCCGACTGAGGGATACCACAGCCCGTGTCCTGGACGGCGATCTGAACCTGCTCCACGGATGCCCGCAAAGCCAGGGTGATCCGACCACCGGCATCGGTGGCTTGAATGGCATTGGTCACCAGGTTGATCAACACCTGAAGCAGCGGATAGGGGTCGGTCCAGGCGATGGGGGGCGGATCGGGGCTTTCCAGAACGATGTCGATTTGTTTCAGGCGCGCCTGCTGCTCAACCAGTGAAATGCACTCCTGGACCAACGCGTGAAGGTCGACTTCCGTCAGGGTGGCGGGGTCGGGCATTTCCGTGATTTGGGTTTGAACCACCTGCAGGAGTTGCTGGGTAATTCTGCGAGCGCGCTGGACAGCCCTGTGGATACGCTCCAGGGCCTTGTCAAAATCGGCTTTGCGCGGCATGTCGCCAAATTCGGGTTTTGCGAGAATCTGCTGCATCCACCCGGCGGATTCCTGGACAATGGCCAGCGGGTTGTTGATTTCATGGGCCACACCGGTTGCCATGGTGCCCAGTGCGGCCAATCGTTCAGCGACCACCATTTGCTGTTTGATGCGTTCTCTGAATGCCGCTTCCCGCTTCTCATCCAGAGAACGCCTGATTTTGTTGTGGGCTTGAACGAGTTTGCGATAAAGGTGTTCGATCTCTACGGGTTTGGAAAGGTAGTCAAAGGCGCCGGCCTTGATGCCCTCGACGCCATCCCGGGCGTTGGCATGGCCGGTCAGCAAGATCACTTCCGAGTTCGGGAATCGCTCCTTGATGCGACCCAATGTCTCAATGCCGTCCATGCCGGGCATTTTGACATCCAGAACGATGAGGTCCACGGGTGAGGCATCCAACTGCCGCAAGGCTTCCTCGCCCCCGGCCGCCTCCGCTATGGAGACACCACGAAGGCCTAGCCGTTTGGCGACAACGGTGCGAAAATCTTTTTCGTCGTCAACGAGCAGCACACGGATAAGATTTTCAGTTGCCTCATCCACCATCGGACGCTCGCTTGTCAGATGACACGGAAAAATTCCGGCCCCGGGCCACCACCCGCATGCAGGAAACGCACATCGGCCTGCTGGTTGGAACGGCGGCTATATCTTGGCGCGACGCAACAACATGGCGGCTTCCGCTTTACGAATCCGCTCCAGCTGGTCGTGCTTGCGCTGTCTGGCCTGGTTCAACTTTTCGGTGAGCGCGTCGAACTCAGCGGGTTTGAAAAGAAAATCAAATGCCCCCAACTTCATGCCCTCTACGGCGCCCTCGATGGTGCCATGGCCGGTGAGCATAATTACCTCTACAAGGGGATGCTGTTTCTTGATCTCCTTGAGGGTCTCGATGCCATCCATGCCGGGCATCTTCACGTCCAGTATAATGACGTCGATGTCCTGTTTATCCAATATTTCAAGGCACTCGGCCCCACTGTAGGCGGGGATGACCGTTTCATCGATCTCTTTGAGGCGCAGACTCAACATTTCAACAAAATCTTTTTCGTCATCGACCAGCATTATATGACTCGGTGTTTTGAACATGGACGCCCTCCATTGCATGGTTTCCGGGATTGAACACCAACCCCTGGCAGATGCCCTCATATGATCGCTGTATCACAATTGGTGCATTTCGACAAAACCAATAAAAACCAATTACCCCAACAACCCTTCAAGGCCCAAGGCCCGTCGACGCACATTGTCCAGCACCTGTTGTTCAAACGCCGCCATGGGCACTCCCTGGCGCACCTGGCCGTCCAGGGTGCGGACGGAGATGGTGCCGTTCTCCTTTTCCTTGTTGCCGCAGGTGAGGATCAGGGGAATCTTGTTGAGCTGGGCGTCGCGCACTTTTTTGTTGAGGCTCTCGGAGCGCGGGTCCACTTCGGTGCGGATACCGAGCGTTTCCAGTCGCGCGGCCACGCTTTGGGCAAAGGGCAGCAGGTCGTCGTTGAGGGGCAGGATGCCGGTTTGCACGGGGGCCAGCCACAGCGGGAACTGGCCGGCGAAGTGTTCGACCAGGATGCCGAAGAAGCGCTCGATGGAGCCGTAGATCACCCGGTGGATCATGATGGGCCGGTGCCGTTCGTTGTCGGCGCCGATGTAGGTCAGATCGAACCGTTCAGGCA
>JAGTVD010000089.1 GCA_018224505.1 Desulfatitalea sp.
ACTGCGTGTGGTGGACATCCATCTGTTCCTGGCCGATCAGGTGCGTTTCGAAATGATGCGGCGCATCGGATGGCTGGCGCGCTATGGGGCGACGCAGTATCCATTGTTCGAGATGGTGCGGCGATTTAACGAGATTCAGCTGGCATGCCGGCAGGATCCACCGGCACTGGCGCCTTCCCATCCCGATTATCCGGAATATATCGCACTGACCCATCGTGATCGGGACGTTTTTATCCGGCGGCTTTTACCGGCCGCCCTGGAACGGTTCCAGCAAAAATTTTCCATTTGACACCTTTGTCGGCACCAGGAGGGCATCTCTGCGATGGAGACCATTCGGCAATTGCTCGATGGGCTGTACGGTGCGCAGGGTGGGCGGGCCCTTGAGCGGCTTGCCGCCGTTCTGGCCCGATTCCAGAGAAGGCGCGCCGGTCGCGGGCGGCCCTTTTCGGAGCGCGATATCGTGCTCATCACATATGGCGACACCCTGCAAAGTGCCGGCAACAAACCGCTGGACATCTTGCACACTTTTGCCCGAACGCATTTGAATGATGCGGTTTCGGCGATCCATCTGCTACCGTTTTTTCCCTACTCATCGGATGATGGCTTTTCGGTCATCGATTATTTCCAGGTCGATCCGGCGGTGGGCGACTGGGATGCAGTGATGCGCTGTGGCAACGATTTTGATGTCATGGTCGATTTCGTGCTCAACCATATTTCGGCCCGCAGCCCCTGGGTTTCCGAATATCTGGCAGGGCGGCCGGAGTTTTCAGAGTTGGCCATTGAGGTCGATCCAGACGTCGATCTATCCGCCGTTGTCCGGCCGCGGGCCCTGCCGCTGCTGACGCCTTTCACCAAGCGGTCGGGCGAATCGGTGCACCTGTGGACCACCTTCAGCGCCGACCAGATCGATCTGAATTACAAAAGTATCGATGTGCTGTGCAAGATGGTCGAGGTGCTCCTCTATTATGTGGCCCGGGGGGCGCGCATGATCCGCATGGATGCGGTGGCCTATTTGTGGAAGGATCCGGGTACCCCATGTATTCACTTGCCCCAGACCCATGCGGTGGTTCGGCTGCTGCGCGCCATCCTGGACAAGGTGGCACCGGATGTGTGGCTGATTACCGAAACCAATGTGCCCCATGCGGAGAACATCAGCTATTTCGGAAATGGCAACGACGAGGCGCAGATGGTGTACAACTTCACCCTGCCGCCTTTGCTGCTGCACGCCTTTGCCGCGGCAGACACCCATGCCTTGTCTGACTGGGCCGGCGGGTTGCAGGCACCGTCGTCGCAAACCACTTTTTTCAATTTCACGGCTTCCCACGATGGCATCGGGGTGCGTCCCCTGGAGGGCATCCTGCCGGATGCCGAGATCGACCGCCTGGTCCGGTTGGCCATCGCAGGCGGCGGTGGCGTCTCCTACCGGAACCAGGCCGACGGCACCCAGCGTCCTTATGAATTGAATATTACCTATGTGGATGCTTTGGGTGTGGCGGGATCGAGGGGAACGGCCGACCATGCGGCACGCTTTCTGGCATCCCAGGCCATCCAGCTCTGCCTGCCGGGTGTGCCGGGGATCTATATCCACAGCCTGCTGGGGTCACGCAATTGGCCGTCAGGCGTGCAGCACACCGGCCATGCCCGGGCAATCAACCGGGAAAAGCTGGACGCTGCCGAAGTATTGGCGGCGTTCGCCGCCCCTGACCATTTCAGGACGCGGATCTTCTTTCCCTACCGCCGGATGCTGGCGGTCCGTAGACAACAGCCGGCCTTCCATCCCAATGCCGATTATGAGGTGCTGCATCTCCACCGGCAGGTGTTCGTGATCAAGCGGCAGGCGGACCGACAGCAAAGATTGTTTGCCATCACGCACATCGGCGGTCCGCCGGTGGTTCTGAATCTGCGGCCCCATGGGGGCAGTGGGTCTATGCGGGATGTGCTGACCGGCCATGGGTTTGACGGCGCGGCTGTTGCCGTCGAGGCGTATCAGACCCTTTGGCTGGTCACGGGGGCGTGATCACCTCGGGCGAGGGGAAACGGGGCCCGGGTCGCCGTCGCCGTTGACCGCTTCCCGCAACTTGCCGGAGCACTTGAAGGTAACCACTTTGCGGGGGTCGAGCAGCAGGGCTTCTCCGGTAGCCGGATTGCGCCCGCGCCGAGGCCTTTTTTGCTTGATACAAAACTTGCCGAATCCTGACACCAGGACATTCTCCCCCTCGGTCAAGGCGCCTTTCATGATTTCCAGCAAGGACTCCACGACTTCGGCCGATTTTTTCTTGGTGAAGCCCAAATCGTTGACTTTGGCCACAATGTCATTTTTCGTCAGTGTCATCTGCGCCTCCTCCAAGCACGAAATGGTCGGGGATCCAAGGGGTGTGCCTCACAGGCCGAGTGATCGATGGCGTCCTTATGGGTCAATGGGATCTTCCCCTTCATGCGGTGTTTCATTTTTACGGGCCGGATCTAGCCGCTCCACGGTTTCGACGATGGCATCGATTTTTTGGGAGATTCGATCAATTTCAGCCTTCAAATCCATCTCATCCACATCTTCCATAATGGTGAACCTTCCATGCGATCGGGTTTTACGCTGGTCCGAATGTTCCGCTCCGGGAGGTGATCTGTCTTAAAGCGGATAGACGCCCCGTTGATATAGATAGTCGTAATAGTAGGTTTGATATTCCATGTTTTCGTCCTCGACGGCAGCTTCTGCTTTAGCCGTCGGTGCCTGTCCGGAGGGTTGTTGGGCTGTCAGCCATAAGTTTCTGGGATGGGCGTACAGCACATCCACCACCAACTGGGGATCTTCCACAACTTCCGGATTTTGTGTTATAAAAATCCTGGCCCCCTCGATGACGGCCTTTGCTGTGCGCACATACTCGCTATCATCCAGACACTGGTCGACACAAGTCGCATGCATCTGATTTAAAATGCTTTTAACCGTTCCTTCAATGGCATCTATGCATTTCATGAAGCCCGCTCCAATCTCCCAACCGACTGCCGTTGCGACCACAATTTTATTGGATTTTCATTCCAGGGTG
>JAGTVD010000090.1 GCA_018224505.1 Desulfatitalea sp.
AACATTGTGCCGGCGGATGCCCGACTGATCGTTGCCGCGAATCTCAAAGTCCAGGAAGCGGCCCTGACCGGCGAATCCGAATCGGTGGACAAGGATACCGGCGAGCTGCCGGACGGCGAACTTGCCCTGGCCGACCGCAAGAACATGATTTACAGGGGCACGGTGGTGACCTACGGGCGCGGCGAGGCCGTGGTCACCGGCACCGGCATGCAGACCGAACTGGGCAAAATCGCCACCATGCTTCAGGATGTTGAGGATGAACAAACACCGCTGCAGCGGGAGCTATGGTCAATAGTTGTGTATGAAGAATTTAGGCGGCGATCCGGTTTTCTTCAATACCATTGACAAACTTTACTCCTTTTATAACCTCTGCCAACCGCTCGGGGTGATGCAAACGTATCCATCTTTTCTGAGCACATAGGCATAATTTGAATGCCATCGTCATTACCGTGTTTGCAGAAAAGCAGCCTCTGACCTTGTTCGTTCTCAGGCGAACGGTGGCAAAGGTTGATTCGATAGGGTTTGTTGTCCGGATATGCCGCCAATGTTCCGCCGGAAAATCATAAAAGGTCAGCAATGAAGAACGATCCTTTTCCAGGCACTGAGCGGCTTTCGGGTACTTTGCTTCGTACACGTTCACAAAACTATTAAAATGCCGCTCTGCCTCATTTTTGTTATCAGCCTGCCAAATCTGGTGCAGGTGGGATTTTGCCTTTGGTTGAAGGCTTTTGGGTAGTTTGTTCAATATATTAGCAGTCTTGTGAACCCAACATCTTTGACAGCGGGCATCCGGAAATACTTTGTCCATGGCCTTCCAGAAGCCGAGGGCACCGTCGCCTATGGCAAGCTGCGGACCGTTTGTAACGCCCCTTGCTTTCAAGTCCAACAGCAGTTGGGACCAGGACAGCTCGCTTTCACGAAATCCGCCTTCTATGGCCACCAGCTCTTTTTCGCCATCAACGGTTGCGCCCACAATCACCAGAAGGCAATGTTTATCGTCCATGCGCACATTGCAGTAAACCCCATCGGCCCAAAAATAAACGTATCGTTTGCCTGATAGGCTGCGCTTTTGCCATTGCTCATATTCCTGCTGCCAAACGGTCTTGAGCCTGGCGATCGTTGGAGCGGATAATCCCGGTGCATCTTTGCCGACCAGTGCTGCCAAGGCATCACCGAAATCACCGGTGGATACGCCTTTCAGATACAGCCAGGGCAGCAACTGTTCCATGCTCCGAGTTTTACGCAGGTAGGGCGGCAAGATGGTTGAACTATAAGGTATTCTCTTTGACGCGTTTGGGTGCCGATCTCTTATTCGCGGCGCTTTAACGGAAACTGGCCCGATTCCAGTTTGAATTTGACGTTCGGGTAAATACCCATTGCGAACGATCCTTTGAAGACCCATCTCGTCCCTCAGATCTTTGTATTGATTGATGAAAATTCCTATTTCGATTTCCAAGGCCTGCGTTATCAAACTTCTGGCTCCTTGGCGCAAAATCTCAGAAATAGGGTCGTCAACAAAGGTGTCTGGTTTTTTAATCGCGATTACGTTATCTTTGCTCATGGTGTGTGTATCCTTTCCATTTAGGTGGCCGGTAGACTGTCGGGAAACAATCAACCGGAGGATACACCACCTATTTTCCTAAACACAACTTTCGATCATATCTCTGAATAGGGCGGGGTCCGGCAACTCCGTTATGCCTTGAGGGCCGTACTTTGCCCTGATCTGGTCAAGTTTTAAAAACTCGGTCGGCCAGCCCAACGCATCCCCGATGGCAAGTCCATAGATGATCCCTTTGGCCTTGTGGATTTCCGCCTTTTGTTTGGCCTTCAATTTTGTCTCCAGGTACACGCCTCGCTCCTTTTCAGGCGGGTTGACAGCGATTGGTACGTGCACCCTTTATAACATCCGTGCGTGACAGATCAGGTCACAGATATCTATTACACAGAGACAGATGACCTGGATGCAAGAATCTGTTTGGCGCGCTCAAAAACCGGCTTGTCGATGAACTTTCCGTCGATCTGAATCACACCTATTCCCTTTTTCCGGGCTTCTTCGAAAACATCAACGATCTTCTGAGCCTGTTGAACCTCCTCAGCACTCGGGCTGAAGATGCGGTTGACGATCTCGATCTGGTCAGGATGGATGCACAGTTTGCCGCCAAAGCCCAACTGTTTGGCCCGCAAGGCGTCTTTTTCCAGCGCCTGCATATCTTTTAGGTTCTCCATGTAAGGGGTGTCCAGCGGCGGGGGCATATCGGCAGCGCGACTGGCGACTGCGATGCGAGATCGGGGATAGATCAGCTCCCGGCCATCTTCGCTGATGGATATCCCAAGATCATTGGTGTAGTCGGCCGCGCCGAAAGCAAACGAATGCAGACGTGCGGGGCTTGCACGAAAACAGGCAATCCGATGAATATTGGCGACGGCCTTGGCCGACTCGATCATGATGATCACCGGTGTGATTGGCATCGACCGTTGCAACTCGATCGTGCACATCTGTTCGTGCAGACGGTCCATGGACTCTACGTCATTCAGCTTGGGAATGATCAGTCCCTTGATTCCGGGAACCATTACTGCCTCAAGATCGTCGGTGAAAAAGGGCGTGCTTATTCCATTGGTTCGAACAATCACCTTGTGATCGCCGATAGCCCCCAGCTTTTCGGCCACTGTCTTGCGGGCCACATCTTTTTCCGAGATCGGAACTGCGTCTTCCAGATCGATGATCACCATGTCGGCTTTGGTTTTTATGGCTTTATCGATTCTGTCCGGTCGGTTGCCGGGAACGAACAGGGCTGATCGAATCCATCCGAGTGAGGACATTTCAAGGCTCCTTTGTGGCGGGTTGGGCAACGGTTTGCGTACCGGCGAAGGTTGCAACCAGGGGAGGTACTGTCAAGCGAATTATCAATATCAACTCATCAGTCATATCCGCGGTGGCGTACAGAAAGCCGCCGGTGCGTCGGATCTCGGGGACGATGATGTGGGTGATCCAGCGCTTCAAGTTCTTGGCTTCGGGCTGTCGGGATCTGAAGGTGAGCTTGTAGAGGCCAGGTTCGCTGACGAGCACCAGGGGTCGTCCTGGTTTTGAGCTAATTTGAAAAGACTCCAAACCATAGGGGGGGGGGTGCCTCATAATTAGTGTCCACTCTTATAAGGGAATTATATAAGAGTGGGTACTAATTCTAAGGCACCCCCCCTCCTGAAATGCCACCAGGCTGAATGCGCTACAGGTGGTGGACTTTCATCTTGCATTGCCCTCAGAGACAAGGGATCCGGATTCGATTCTCCGCAGATACTGGGAAACAAGCGCGGCGCGCACCACCATTATGGCCTGTTTAATCCGCTAACGCCCGCTGCTGGGAGGCGATTTCCAGATCGAAACCCGCCCCTCGGCGGACTTTCGTGACGCTGCCAGCCACCATGCGGGATGGTGAAGACGTCGATGAAATACCGATGTAATAATTTTTGATAAAGGCGCCGCAATGAGGTAGAGATCATTGGCTCTTCGGTAATTACTCCATCATAACGGGAACGCCTGGTCTTGGATATTCGCTGGTAGAGTTATGGCAAAACAGAGATATAGAAATCCTGTGAACTCGGATGCTCTATATCGTATCATAACCTTTGTGGAACTCCCTCTTTCTCCAAGTTCGCTGATGTACTGCGTGATGTGATTGAATTCAGGTCGTACGGCTCAAGCAATGGCAATAACCGATAAGTGACAACCAAAAAAGAGAACCACTTAGAATAAATAGGTGACATGCCGTGAGCTTCGCACGAGGTTTTCTTGCCACCCCACTAGAGCGTAAGGTGGCTGGTTGGATACGTTGCCGCTGAACATCAGATTCTTTCGGTCGCCATGCTCCGGCAGGATGTTACAACTGTGTCCAATCTCATGCGCGATCACGGCGGGTTCCGACTTCAGTGCAGCAACTGTGACCAGTAC
>JAGTVD010000091.1 GCA_018224505.1 Desulfatitalea sp.
CCGGGCTCTACATGAAAGGGTTTCTCGAGCGCCGGGCCCGCATCGTGGGACAACGCATCGCCTCCGTGGGACTCAATTTGCAAAGAGAGATTTCGTCATGCTCAACATCAGTGCCACTCGAAAAAGAAGCCGCGCCGGCACGGAGCTGAACATCGCGCCGTTGATCGACATGGTGTTCATTCTGCTGATTTTTTTCCTGGTCACCACCAGTTTCGTGAAAGAGACGGGCATCGAGGTGACCCGGCCCACCGCGGCGACGGCCGCGAGTCAACCCAAGGCCACCATTCTGATCGCCATCGATCCGGACAACCGGGTGTTCATGGACCGCCGGGAGATCGACATCCGTGCCGTGCGCGCCAATGTGGAGCGCGCGCTGGCCGAAAACCCGGAAGGGGCCGTGGTGGTGGTGGCCGATCGCAGCAGCCACACCGGCACCGCCATCCAGGTGATGGACGGCTGCCGCATGGCCGGCGCAACGAATGTCTCGCTGGCAGCAGGTTTGCCGGAAGAATAGCAGGATTTTTATGAACAACCGAGCAACCATTCTACCCTAACACCAATGGGCCCAATGTCGATCTCGAAACGCAACCGCTTGCGTACTACCTGGCTCTTGGCGGCCCTGGTGGCGGTGGGAATGAACCTGCTGCTGTTCGGCGCCATGCCCTACCTTGCGCGAGCGGTGCCGGCGGCACCGGATTATGGCACGCTGGTGTCCCAAATCCAGGTGATCCGCCTCAAGCGTCCGGAGACCCCACCGGAACGCAAAGCGCCGGAACCGCCCAAGCCACGGGAGACGGTCACTCCCGATCAGACGCCGCGGCCGGCCCGACCTTTGGCCACGCGGCTCAGCCTTCCGTTCGAAGTGGCACCGCGTCTGCCCGCCGGTCCGGGTACCCTTGCCCTGCCGGCCTTTGACTTGTCTGCGCTGAATCTGGGCCCTCCCGGGGTGTTCGAAGCGGGCGACCTGGACCGGCAACTGGTGGTGGTGTCGCGCATGCCGCCGGTCTATCCACTCAATGCCCGACGCAACGGGATTCAGGGGTGGGTCAATGTAAGGTTCATCGTTAACGAGCAGGGCCGGGTGGAAGATGTGACCATCCGGGAAGCGGACCCGCGGGAGGTGTTCGACCAGAGCGTGATCCGCTGCGTCAGCGGTTGGCGATTTCAGCCGGGCACCGTGGATGGCCGTCCGGTCAAGGTGTGGGCCGAGACGACCCTCCATTTTGAACTGGAATAGCGCCGGACCGGAAAAAAGGCGCGTGTGCACTGTGTCGGTGTCTCGCGTTTGCCGGGAGTTTCAGTGTTAAGTTTTAAATTATAGGTGAGGGGAGCGTGTCGATTGTGAGCCGGAGCAATGCGCTATCAATGGTCGATGCGGTTGACAACGGGGGAAGGAGAAATCCGATGCGGTCGGGATTATGCACCAAGCGATGGGGATGGCTCGGGGTGTTGGCGATTGCATTCATGATCCTGTGGCCTGCAGTGACGGAGGCGGAACCGCTTTGGGACCCCGGGGACCTGCCGGCCGCCGTGCGTCTGGTGCTGGGGGAAGCGGGGGAATTGATGAATCAGCAAAAGTACGGCCCGGCGATTGAAAAATTGTTGGCCTTCGAGGCCCGTGGCCGGTCCGCCGGTGATGAGGACCGGTCCCCCCACGCCGTTTACTCACACCCCATGATCCATTTCGCCTTGGGCAACGCCTACTTGCTGCAAGCCGACGCCGGTGCTGCCCGCAACGCCTTCGAACGGGCCGTGGCCCGTCACCCCGATTGGGTGCCGGCCTGGCTCAACCTGGCCAAGGCCCATTATGATCTCAACGCTCCCGGTGAAGCGGCCCGCTGCTTTTATGCCGCCTACGAAAAGGGCGGCCACCAGAATCCCGAACATCTCTACCTGGGCGCCGCCGCCCTTCTGATGGATCGGCAATACGAGGCATCCGTGGCCCGGTTCGACCAACTGCTGGCCCACCATCCGGACCACATGCAGCCGGAGTGGCGCGAACACCTGGTGCATGCCCTGCTCAGCAGCGACCAGCCCCGGCGTGCGCTACCCCACATCCGCCTGCTGGCCCGGATGTATGAAGGCGACAAGCGCATCCAGTGGCAAGAGATTCTGTTGCACCAGTACATGCACCTGGAAATGCATGCCGAAGCCCTCACGCTGGTCCGGATCCTGGTCAACGAGGCGCCCACCCTGGCCAAATGGTGGAAAGCCAAGGCCCATCTGCACCTGAACACTCAATCCTACGCACCGGCCCTGGTGGCCATGACCATTTACGGCTTTTTGTCGCCCCTGTCCCGGGATGAGCAGCGATTGCTGGCCGACCTGCGTCTGCAATTGGGCATCCCCGGCCAGGCCGTGCCGGTCTATGAAACATTGCTGGCCGAAGGTGCTGACAAACGGCTGTTGCAGAACCTGGTGACCGCCCTGCGCCAGGTTGGTCGGCCCGACGCGGCATTGCGTCACCTGGAGGCATACCCGGATCCGGATTCCGACTTGCTGATGCTTCGGGCCGACCTGCTTTACGCATTGGAACAGTACGCTGATGCCGCCGAGGCTTACCGCCGGGCAGCGGGCCGTAATACGCGCCAGGCAGGCCAGGCCTGGCTCATGGCGGGCTATGCGGCTTGGCAGATCAAAGATTTGACCGCCAGCCGCCGGGACTTTCAGAGGGCTGCCGATTATGATCGTCAACGGCAATCGGCCTTGCAGGCCATGCGCCGTTTGGAGGCGCAGGCGGCGAAGGCCAATTAATAGCGGCGCCGCAGCGCCGCAGATGAATACCCATCATCGGATCGGGAGGGCAATCCATCATGTGTGAAGCCAATGTTTACATGGAGAAAAACGGCAAGGAGGAGCTGGTCCTCGAATCGGTGGATATTATCGAGCCCCAGGAGGACGGCGCTTTACGGATGGTCAACATCTTCGGCGAACAGAAAATCGTGCGGGGGGCG
>JAGTVD010000092.1 GCA_018224505.1 Desulfatitalea sp.
CCCGCTGCGGCCTGCCGGCGATTGCTGAGGTGCCATCCGCGATGGGGCGGGCGCCGGGCTGGTTGAACGCATACGCTCTTGCGGCGCGGGCCGGATGCCCATCGGCGTCGTGGACGGTGATGCTCCGGGCGTACGTGTGATTTCATCCGTGGGTCTTGACGAGGAGCGGCCGGCCGGCAATGCCGGCGTTCGGGTTTGGATACGCTCCGCCGGATGTTGGGTTGCGGCGGGCGCCGGCTGGTTTATCGGCGCCGGTGCACTGGATTCGAGACGACCTTCAGGCCGTTGCGGTGACCGGACGTTGGTCCGGGCAGGCGCTTGGGGTGGCGTGGGTGCTGTGGTCAACGGGCGATCAAATCGGGATCCGGTTTCCGACGGCGCGGGTGTGCCACGTGTATCCGCAGCGGATGTGTCGGGGCGACCTTCGGGCCGTTGCGGTGATCGGATATCCGGACGGACAGGGGTTCGGGGCGGTGCCGGTGCCGTGGTGGCCGGCCGGTCGATTTGCGGTCCTGTTTCCGGGCGCGTGAATGTACGCTGCCTTTCAGTCGCCGGTGCGTTGGGTCGGACTTCGGGACGGCGCGGGACAGCAGGCGCGGTGATACGGGGTGCGTTCGTGGCACGATCCGTCATCCTTTGCCCGTCGGATCGGCCGCCGTTGCTTTGCTGGGTGGGTCGTCCCGGGGGTTGCTGTAAGCGACCGGAGGTCGGCGTTTGCAGCGTCCCGCTTGCGCTTCGGACACCGCGCGCATCAGCAGGTCCGGTGGAGCGCAGGTTTGATGCTGATGAGGGACGCGCTTGCACAACGGAGCGGTTCAAACGCTCGTCGGGAGGACGTATCCCCCTGGTCGTTGTGGGTACGAAATGGTTGGGGCGCGTGGCAATGTTGGGTGCCGCATGGGTGGGTCGCAACCGCCGGCTATCGGTCGGGGTGAGGTTTGCCCGTGTGATGCTGCGGCCGCCGCCAAAATGACGTTCGTTGACGGTGACTACCGCATTGCGTACCCGACTGTTGCGATAGGTTGTAATATGACGTGCATCAATGAATCTGTTGTGATGGATGATCACATTGTTGACCACGCGGGGGCCTCTCCATCCGCCCCACCAGGGTTGATGGATAAACCCGGGACGGCCCCACCAGGGCACGATTGGCTCGCCCCATCCCAACGCCACCCAGCCTACAAACGGTCCGCCGATGGACACACTCACATTGACACCTGGGTGACCATAGAAGGCCACCAGGGCAGGGGCATAAACCGGTCGCCGAACGATGGGACCGGGCGCCCAGCACCAAGCATTTTGCACATAGACCCAGCGCCCGTAGTGGAAGGGCGCCCACCCCCAAGGTTGGGTGTCAACCCAGGTCCAGCCATAATAAGGATCGCGAATCCAGGTGCCGGAACTATAAGGCGCCCAGTCGGGGGATACGGCGCGCGGGACCCAGACCGTGCCATAGGATGGGACGGTACGCCAGGTGCCATGGCGATCGAGATCGCCCAGTCCGTAGGTGTTCGGGGAAACATGACGGGCGCTCTCCGCTGTCAGGTGGTAGTCGGTGCGATTTTGATTCCAATTGTCCCAACCGTCCGGCTGTGGCGCGGATCGGGCGGAGATGGCCGGGGTGGGGGCGCCCGCAAGACGGACCGTTTCTTCGGAGGCGATGGGAATCGTCTCCCCATTGGCAAGTATGGCATCGGCCCGGCCGCCGTTACGGGTCGTTATCTCGGTGTGGGCGTCGTCGACATTTATACGATAGTACCCTGACTGTTGGATCGTAAAGGCCGCGTTGGGGGTATCGACTGCAATGGTCCATCCGGGCTCGACATTGCGCAGATCGATGGCGGCTTGCCCCATGGTGACTTTGAAGTGCAACAAGCCGGTCTCGTGCGCCTCCAACCCTATCTGTGTGTCGGGTCCACCGCGGAAAAAGGCGGCCGGTCCGATCTGTAACTCCATCTGACCGTCGCTGCCCACATAAAGCTGATCTCTGGGCGCTATCGGTGTATTGACTTGTGCCGCCACCCAATCCTCGGCACCCGGGCGCCAGAAGGAAACGGCGCCTTCCAGCAGACTGAGACGCGGTGGCGTGCGCTGGGCCTCTTCGTTCCAACCCTCGGAATTGGTGCTTGTTTGGGCGGCAGCCGTAAGGGTCAACAACCCCCAAAGGACCACGGTCAATGCAATGATTCCGGTTTGTCGTATCATCGGCCTCCCCCTTTTTTTGGTTCGCCGCTGGATTCCAGGAAAAGGATCAAAAATGACCCAATGTGGATAAAATATGAATCCATTGTAAAAAGTCTATGTTTGGAGCGTCTTTTACAGACTCTGACGAACGGGATGGAATATTTGTTTACCGCTGTTGCACGCCACACCACTTGCAGCGTTGAGGCGTGTCCAGAAAGCGGTTTGTGCATGACTGTTCCTGGCCGATTGCTCCGACCGGGTTCCAAGCGCCTATTGAATCCTCAGTGAAACCGATGTTATAGAGTACAGTAATTCGTTCATCTCTGTTCTATGTTTTCAGAATGCTGAACAGGTACCAACGTGTCATATCATCGCAGGGAGGCAACATGTTCACAATGAAAGATATTTGCGATATCGCAATTCAAATTGAACGCAATGGCGAAGCGGCTTATCGGCGGGCAAGCCAGAATGCCACAGATCCCCAGGTGGCGCGCCTGCTGCAAATCATGGCGGACCAGGAGCGGGATCATGCCCATTGGTTCGAGCACGTGAACCCCGCGTGCCGGATGCAAACACATGACGGTCAAGTTGCCGAGATGGGACGCGAGCTGTTGCAGAATATCATGGCCCCACAGACCTTTTCGCTGGATGCGCAGCGGTTGGCCGGTTCGTCCGACCTGTGCGAGGTGTTGCAGCAATCCATGGAATTCGAGAACGATACAATCCTTTTCTATGAAATGCTGCACGGATTTCTGGACGATGCGCAAACAATGCAGCAGCTGGAACGCATCATTGAGGAGGAGCGTACCCACATCGACCAGTTGGAGAATATGGCCACCATGATGGGTTCGACTCAGCAGCAAGCGCAATAGGCGCCATGGGGCAATGCCGAAGGCTCAGGGAACCGCGACCACTGAGCGAGATTTCATCAAACCTGCAACCGAGCATCAAGCGTCATCGTGGCCCTTGAAAGGAGCACGCCATGTTTCAATTGGTTTTATTGCGCCATGGAGAGAGTGAATGGAACCAGCAGAACCGCTTCACCGGCTGGACCGATGTAGGGTTGACCCATCAGGGGCTGCGGGAAGCGACCGAAGCGGGCCGGGTGCTGAAGGCGGAGGGGTTTGCCTTTGACGTGGCCTACACATCGGTGCTGAAGCGAGCGATTAAGACCTTGTGGGTCGTGATGGAGGAGATGGATCGGATGTGGATTCCGGTTTACCGCAACTGGCGGCTCAATGAACGCCATTACGGTGCGCTGCAAGGGCTGAACAAAGCCGAAACGGCGGCCAAACACGGCATGGCGCAGGTCCAGCTCTGGCGTCGCAGCTACGATTTGCCCCCTCCGGCCCTGACCCCCGAGGATGATCGCTATCCCGGCCATGACCCCCGGTATGCCGGATTGAGTGCCGAGCAGTTGCCATTGACCGAGTGTCTTAAAGACACCGTGGAACGCTTTTTGACTTATTGGCAAGATACCATCGCGCCGGAAGTTCGTTCTGGGCGACGGGTGTTGATCACCGCCCACGGCAACAGCCTGCGGGCACTGGTCATGTATCTCGATGGCATGTCCCCGG
Organism: Desulfatitalea sp.; assembly: GCA_018224505.1. Classification (GTDB taxonomy): domain Bacteria; phylum Desulfobacterota; class Desulfobacteria; order Desulfobacterales; family Desulfosarcinaceae; genus Desulfatitalea. Next base: position 3,762 of record JAGTVD010000092.1, read on the forward strand.
AGCAGATTCTCGAAATGAATATACCAACCGGTATTCCGCTGGTCTATGAGTTGCGGGAGGATCTGCGGCCCATCCGGCATTACTATTTGGGCGATCCGGAAAAAGTGGCCCAGGCCACCCAGGCGGTGGCGGGCCAGTTGGATAAAAAAGAGTGATGCGCCAGGGGGGGCAGGGGAGGGCGGCGGCTCAGAAAGTGTAAACCCCAATGTTGCAAAAGCCGCCCCGCCAGCCCCGGCCTATTTAGCCCTGGACCCGAAACCGGCTTTGAAAAACTCGCGGTTGAGCCGTGCGATGTTGGTGATATTGATTTCTTTTGGGCATTCGGCTTCGCACTCGGTTTCGTTACTGCAGTTGCCAAAACCCATGCGGTCCATGGCACGCACCATCGCTAGGGCGCGCTGGGCCGCTTCGGGGCGGCCCTGGGGCAGCAAGGCCATCTGAGACAATTTGGCACTGACAAAGAGCATGGCCGAGGCGTTGGGGCAAGCCGCGACGCAGGCGCCGCATCCGATGCATTGGGCGGCATCCATGGCCAGTTCCGCCCGGTCCTGCGGGACGGGTGTTGCATTGGCGTCCTGGGCGCCGCCCGCATTGACCGAAATATACCCACCGGCCTGAATGACCTGGTCAAAGGCGCTGCGATCCACGGCCAGATCCTTGATGACTTTGAATGCCATGGCCCGGAACGGTTCAATGGCGATCACGTCGTCATTCTGGAAATGGCGCATGTGCAATTGGCAGAGGGTGGTGCCCTTGAGGGCGCCGTGCGGACGGCCATTGACCACCGCACCGCACGTGCCGCAGATCCCTTCGCGGCAGTCATGGTCGAATGCGATGGGTTCCTTGCCTTCAAGCGTCAGTTGTTCGTTGACCACGTCGAGCATTTCCAGAAAAGACATGTCAGTGGAAATATCCCGGACTTGAAGGGTATCGAAATGGCCTTTGTCCCGGGGACCCTTCTGACGCCACACTTTCAGGGTGAGGTGGAGGTGCTGCGCGCTCACTTGTAACTCCTTTGGGAAAGATGCACATTTTCAAACGTCAGCGGCTCTTTGTGAAATGTCGGTGCCGCGTCACTCCCGCGATACTCCCAGGCAGCGACGTGGCAATACGCCTCGTCGTTGCGCAAGGCTTCGTTTTCGGGCGTTTGATACCCTTCGTTGAAATGGCCTCCGCACGATTCCTGGCGTGCCAGGGCGTCGATGATCATAAGCTCGGCGAATTCCAGAAAATCGGCTACCCGGCCGGCCCGTTCCAGACTCTGGTTGAAATCCCCGGCGCTGCCCGGCACGGTGACGTCCTGCCAGAATTGTGACCGTAATTCCTGGATCATGGCTTGGGCTTTTTCCAAACCGGCGTTGTTGCGGGACATGCCGCAGTATTCCCACATGATCAGGCCCAACCGACGATGAAAATCGTCGACGGTGCGTTTTCCGCCGATGCCCAGGAGTTTGTCGACCATCGCCCGGACTTCCTGTTCGGATGTCTCGAAGGCTGGATGGGATGTGGTAACGTCCGCCTTGGAGGTCCCACTCAAGTACCCTCCGATGGTGTAGGGTAGCACGAAGTAGCCATCGGCCAGTCCCTGCATCAGTGCGCTGGCGCCCAGGCGGTTGGCGCCGTGGTCGGAAAAATTGGCTTCGCCGATGACAAACAGGCCTGGAATGTTGCTCATCAGGTTATAATCAACCCACAGCCCACCCATGGTGTAGTGGACTGCCGGATAGATCATCATGGGCGTGCTATAGGGGTCGTCGCCGGTGATTTTTTCATACATCTGGAACAAGTTGCCATATTTGCGTGCGATTACGTCCTGACCGTCCCGGGCGATGGCATCGGCAAAATCGAGGTAGACCGCCAGGCCGGTTTCGCCGACGCCCTTGCCTTTGTCGCATTGGGCCTTGGCATTGCGTGAGGCCACATCCCGCGGCACCAGGTTGCCGAAGCTGGGGTATTTGCGCTCCAGGTAGTAATCGCGTTCATTTTCGGGAATCTGGCTGGGCTTGCGTTTATCTCCCGGCGATTTGGGCACCCATACCCGGCCATCATTGCGCAAGCTTTCGCTCATCAGGGTGAGCTTGGACTGGTAGGTGCCGTGCACCGGAATGCAGGTGGGGTGAATCTGAGTAAAACAGGGATTGGCGAACAGTGCGCCTTTGCGGTAGGCACGGAAGGCTGCCGTCACATTGGATCCCATGGCGTTGGTGGACAAGAAAAACACATTTCCGTAACCACCTGTAGCCAGCACCACCGCATCGGCGGCATGGCGCTCCAGTTGTCCGCTGATCAGATTGCGCGTGACAATGCCTTTGGCATGACCGTCGACGATAACGACATCGAGCATCTCCTGCCGGGGGAACATCCGGACCTTGCCGGCCGCCACTTGGCGCATCAAGCTGCCGTAAGCCCCTAACAACAGCTGCTGGCCGGTTTGCCCGCGGGCATAAAAGGTGCGCGAAACCTGCGCCCCGCCGAAGGAGCGGTTGGCCAACAGTCCGCCATAATCCCGGGCAAACGGGATGCCCTGGGCGACGCAATGGTCGATAATGTGGTTGCTGACCTGGGCAAGGCGGTAGACATTGGCTTCGCGCGCCCGGAAGTCGCCACCTTTGACGGTGTCATAAAACAGACGCCAGATGCTGTCGCCGTCATTGGGGTAGTTCTTGGCGGCATTGATGCCTCCCTGGGCGGCGATGCTGTGGGCGCGTCGTGGGCTGTCCTGAAAACAGAAAGCTTTGACGTTATACCCCAATTCGGCCAGGGTGGCGGCAGCGGACCCGCCTGCCAGGCCGGTACCCACAACGATGATATCGAATTTGCGCTTGTTGGCGGGGTTGACCAGTTTGAGGTCAAAGCGATGGCGATCCCACTTTTCCGCCAATGGCCCTGTCGGAACTTTGCCGTCGAGCAACATCCTCTTTCCTTTCCATGCGTTATGCGCTGATCAAAAGGTAGACGGGCAACAAACCAAATCCAAATAGGACCACCAGGGCAAAGAGGATGCTCAAGGCCCGGATGGCCGGCATATATTTGGGGTGGTTGGCGCCGATGGTTTGAAAGGCGCTCCAGAATCCGTGGCTGACGTGAATGGCGGCCACGATCATGGCCAGGACGTACAGTATGACATAGACCGGATTGGAAAAAGCCTGGGTGACAATGTCATAGATAGTGGTCTGGCTTTTATCGACGAAGCTGAAATTGAGCAGATGGAATACGACGAATATCAGCAGGAGCACACCCGTATAGGGCATGGTGGCCGATCCGAGGGTGCGGCCGCCGCCACTTTTGTTGACGTGGTAACGATTGGGACGGGCCTGCATGTTCTGCCAGAAGAGCGTGAGGCCGGTTACGATATGGACCAGGGCCATCAGCAGCAGGCCCCATTCGGCCACGAGCAACACTGCGCCAAGGGCGTGCAGTTTTTCGGCATACGCGTTGAACAATGCGCTGCCACCGTACAGGGTCAAGTTGCCGGCCAAGTGGACGGAGAGAAAGATGCAAAAAGAGAGTCCGGTCAGCGCCATCAGCAGCTTTTTGCCGATGGACGTTGTCAGGGTATCTGCCAGCCAATTCATGGGAATGCCTCCATCAGGTAAGATGGGTTTTCCGACCCGTTTATCGGTGCGTAGAATCGTTTATCAAGGAAGATTCCCCTATGGAAGAATAGTGTTACTGTCAACAAAAAAGTCTGAACCACCATTCATTTCGTGGGGTGGCAATCAGTGCTTCGGCCAGATCCTTGGCCGTTTGGGTCTGAAGGCGTTCCCGCACATGGGGCAGCCACTGGCGGGGGGTTTCATAGCCCAGGTCGTGCAAGGCTTTGAGATCCACCACAAGGGATAACTGATCCGCGTCCCGGGCCAATCGCGCCTCCAGGGTGGCCCCCGCGTCAAATTCGGCGATCAGTTCGGTAATCTGGTTACCCCATTCCACCGCGCCCAGCGCATCGTTGAGGGCGGCCGTTGTGTCGGGCGTGACATACCGTTTTTGCACGTAATTCAGATCGCCGATACGGGTTTCGGGAAGATCGTGGACCAGGCACATGGTTACCAGGCGCCCGGTGTCGGCCGCCGGTTCGAGCTTTGATAAAACAAAGGCGATGAAGGTGGCCGCATAGACATGCTCCGCCACCGATTCGCGACCCACACCGAGAAAGGCGTACCCGCTGCGCGGTACATGCTTGAGAAATAGTGCTTCTAAGACCAGTTCGGCAATGGGTTGCATGGTGCCTCGATTCGTGTCGGTCGGCCCTGGGGTATCGCCAATTATCTTGACACCTTCGTCAGGTTTGTATAGGTTGTGAGCGTTAACAAAACAAACGGATCACTTTGTCAGAGGGTTACCATATCCATAAACCAGAGTACACCGTTTTTAAACAACCGGCTTCGCCTCCGCAAAAACCCAATTCCCGCCCAACCGCGCGATTATCCCGGACAAGCAAAAATGGGTCAGATCTTGAATTGCGGCACGCGAACCCTAAGTATGCGAAAGCGCTCATCGTGAGGAGAGAACACCCATGACCAATGCGGATATCGATATTATCCAAATGATCGGCAGCGCCGGTCTGATGGTGCAGTTTGTGCTTTTTCTGCTGCTCTTTTTTTCGGTGGCTTCGTGGACCATCATATTTATCAAGTGGCGCACCCTCAATCGCGCCCTGCGCGAATCCACGCTGTTCTCGGACTATTTTTGGAAGAGCCGGGATCTGGCCAGTGTGTATGCCAAGGCCAAGCAACTGGCCGGATGCCCGGTGGCCCGAATTTTTCGCATTGGCTATGTGGAATTGAAAAAGCTCAACCAACCCGCGGGTGGTGGCCCGATGGAGACGTCGCGGACCAAGGCGACGGGTCGGTCTGTTAACGCTACGGCCGACAGCGTCGAACGTTCGCTGCGGCGGGCGATCAGCAGCGAAACCATCCGCATGACCCATATGGTGCCGTTTTTAGCCACCACGGGAAATATCACGCCCTTTATCGGCCTGTTTGGCACCGTTTGGGGCATTATGAACTCTTTTCATATGATCGGTTTGCGGGGTTCGGCCAGCCTGGCGGCGGTTGCCCCGGGTATTTCCGAAGCCTTGGTGGCCACGGCAGCGGGTTTGGCAACAGCCATTCCGGCCGTCATTGCATTTAATCACTTTATGAATAAAATAAGAATTATAGAATCGGAATTGGTTAGCTTTTCGTCGGATTTCGTCGGCATCATCGAACGGGATCTTTTAACCGACGGACAGTCCTAGCCCCGAATCCGATTCCAGGGAGCGCATGCCATGGCGACGCATACCAACACCGACCGGCTGATGTCCGATATCAATATTGTTCCTTTCGTGGATGTGATGATGGTGCTTTTGGTGATTTTCATGGTCACGGCACCCATGATGACCCAGGGGGTGGATGTAAACCTGCCGGAAGCGACGGCCATGCCCATGGAGTCGCCCAAAGAGCATCTGGTGGTCACGATCAACAAAGAGCAGCAAATCCACATCAACGATTTTGCCGTGGAGCCTGACTTCCTCAGAGACAAATTGGCCAACATCCTTGAAAACCGCCCGGACCGGGAAGTTATTTTTCGCGCCGACAAAGATGTGCCTTATGGATTTGTGGCCAAAGTGATGGCCGAGATTAAAGCCGCCGGCGTTGAGAAGTTGGGCATGGTCACCATTCCCATCGAAGAGGATCCGCGACGGGCCGCTGGACGGTAGATCACGCCTATGTTACGCAACGTGATGGCATACGCGGGCGGCAAGGAAAGGCAGCCGCTTGCAATTCCTTTTCTGATCAGCCTCCTGGGGCACGTTCTGGTCTTCGGGCTGTTTGTCTATACACCCAAATCCGAC
>JAGTVD010000093.1 GCA_018224505.1 Desulfatitalea sp.
CCCAGGAGCCGGTGCGAAAATCGATGCGGCCGCCAAAACCGGTCTTAAAGCGATAGAGGCCGTAGAAGGGGTGATCGGGGTTCAGGCCGGGGGATACCGCGCCCATGTCGTAATCCGCACAACCGTGTTGGCGGGCATGCTGCATGGCGGCCCAATGAACGGCATAGGGCCCCATCAGTTGACGGTGTGCAGTGGCGGAGGCGCCGTACAGGTAGACCGCCCGCTGGCCGGAAAGGGCAACAATAGCCCCCGCCAACAGATTCTGATTGTGGGAGGCTAACAGGAAAAGGATCTCTGTCTGCTCCTGCTGCCGCACCAGGGGTGAGAACATTGCCGCGAAGTGGCGGTAATCACAGCTGACGAACCCATTGCGTGCGGCGGTTTGGCAGTAAAGAGAGAAAAAATCGGGCAACATGTCCATGGACGCGGACACCACTTTAACCCCCTTGCGCCGGGCAAGGCCTATGTTATAGCGCGTCTTGGGCTTCATGCGTCCCAATAGTTGGGCCTCGGTGCCGGTCAGATCGACAATCAGCGAACTGGCAACCGTCATATCCACCGTGGCTTTGCGCAGATTCCACTCCCGGGTGCCGAAATTCATGCGCATCTCCCGCAGCCGGGGCTCCGGATATCCCTGCCAACGTTGTTCCCGGATTTCCCGGGCGTACTGAGACTCCCACGGCAAATCGTACCGAATGCAGACCACATTCGGGTCCACATGATGCACGAGGGCTTCCGAAAGGGATTCGAGGTAACGGCCATAGTCTTCGGGACCCGGTCCATATTCAGGGCCTTGGGGCACATACGCGATGGCATCACGATCGCCGATAGACTGGATCAGTACCAACAGATCGCCCCGTGGCCGGGAAGGACCGGCAATGTCGAAGGCCAGGGCCTGGCACCCCAGTTGCCTTTTGACCCGCCCCCAGTAGGGTGTTTGAAACAAGATGTCGGTTGGGTGCAACGCCCCAACACGTTTAGGTGTCAGACGCATCTTCATGGAATGATTCCTTTATAAAAAACGATGACCCGGCCGGCAACCGATCACCGATCCGTTCCATGGCCGCCATATAAGCCCGACGCGTCTCATCGGCATAGGGATTGTAGCGGTACATGTCTTCGAACAACTGCCAGGTGTCGTTGTTGACCACTTCCAGAATGTGCAGCAGCCGCTTGTATCCCTCGGTGTCGATATCAAGCGGTGTGGCGCCGAATTCCGCCAGGCTGCGGCCGATGAAATGGGTCAGCGCCAGGCTGACGGCGATCTTTCGATCGTGCTCGGTGGGAGTGGTTTCGATGAGGACCAGGCCTTTGCGCTTCAGCCGGCGTGTGATCCGTTGATAACGTTGCGGGGCGATGCGCTCCGGACAGAGCACGATTTTGTGTCCCGCCAGTGATGCCGCGGCGCTGTCCGGTCCGAACATGGGGTGGGTGGCCAGAATCGACACGGAAGGAGGCAGCAGGGTCCGCATCCACTGTGCCGGTTGCACTTTCACTGAACAGACATCGGCCACGATGGTATCCGGTGCCAATAGCGGAGCGATGCTTTTAAGGGTCGCCTGCATGGCTGAAATGGGCACGCACAGGATCACCATGCGCTGCGCACAAGCTTCTTCCAGGGAGACGAGGCGGCCGCCGGCCCGGGCGATGTCGGCGGCTTTATCCGTGCTGCGGGTATGGACCACCACCTCACCATCGGGGGCCAGGTGGGTGACGGTCAAACGGCCGAAACGGCCATATCCGATCAATCCGATCATAACACCTCTTTGATTTTTGCGAAGGCCCGCTCGAGGGTGGCAGCGTCGGTGCCATAGGAGATGCGAATATGGCCCGGACCGTGAAAGGCTTCCCCGGGCACCACAGCCACGCCGGCATCGTGGAGCAACCGCATGGCCAGATCCGCACTGCTTTCACCGGCACGCAGATGGGCGGACACATCGACAAAGAGATAAAACGCCCCCTGGGCGCCGGCGCACTTGAACAGCGGGGTAGCCAGGGCGAGGGCCTGATCCCGGCGTTGACGCAGGATGGCGCAGCGCCGGGCGACGATGGCCTGGTCCATCTCCAGCGCGGCCAGGGCCCCGTACTGGGCAAAAGTGCACACATTGCCGGTGTGGTGACTCTGCAAGCGGGTCAGGGCCTGAATGACCGGCACGGCGGCAGCCACATAGCCGACACGAAAGCCGGTCATGTTGTACTGCTTGGAAAAACTGCGAACGGTGACCACCCGTTGCGGGTCGGGGCTCACGTCCAACGCCCGCACGTGGGGACGGTCGTCATAGGCAAAGGCGTGATAGGCCTCATCGGCGATCAGGCAGATGCGCCCTTTGGCGGCGATGCGGGCCACCGCGGACAGCGCGTCGGTTCCGTACACTGCACCGGTGGGGTTGTTGGGCGTGTTGACCACAATGGCCCGGGTGCGGGGCGACATGGCCTGCGCCACCCGGTCGGGGTCGAGCTGGAAATCGGCTGTGGTGTCCACCAATACCGGGCGAGCACCGGCCAGCTTGATCTGCTCGGTAAAACTGACCCAGCAGGGCCGCGGAACGATCACCTCGTCGCCGTCGTTGCACAGGACCTGGAACAAGGAGAAAAGGGCCTGCTTGGCGCCATTGGCCAGGAGGATGTTCTCCGCCGCGTATCCCTCGAAGTCAGCCGCCAACCGCTCTCGCAGGGCCGTCTCGCCCGGTACTGGGCCGTAGCGCGTGCGCTGGTCGTTGAGAGCCTTGCAGGTGGCCTGGACGATGGGATCGGGGGTGGGGAAATCGGGCTCGCCCACGGCCAGGCTGATAATATCGCGCCCCTGATCCTGCAGTGCCCGGGCCAGGGCGAACACCTGGGTGGTGTGCGATTCGCTCACCCGGCCGACCCGTGCGGCAAATGGAGGGTCGACGCCGCTCATGGATGCAAGCTCCCGGCGCAACGCGCCGCCTGGCGCAGTACGACGTCCACCAGCACCAGGGCGGCCATGGCCTCGACAATTGGCACTGCCCTGGGCACCACGCACGGATCGTGCCGCCCTTTGGCGGCCAAGGTGACCGCGCGGCCCGCGAAATCGGCTGTGGCCTGGGCCGCGCCGATGGTGGCCGGCGGCTTGAAGGCCACTCGGAAGTAAATCGGCTCGCCGTTGCTGATGCCGCCCTGGATGCCCCCGCTGCGGTTGGTCAGGGTCCCCAGGCGATCCCCCTTTTGAACGAAGGGATCGTTGTGGGCCGATCCCCGCAATCGGGTACCGGCAAACCCCGAGCCGATCTCGAAACCCTTAGTGGCCGGAATGGATAGCATGGCGTGCGCCAGCAGCGCTTCAAGCTTGTCGAAAACCGGTTCCCCCAGGCCCACCGGCACATTGCGGCAGACACAGGTAACGACGCCACCGAGGGAGTCCTGGGCATCCCGGGCCGCCTGAATGGCCGCGGCCATGGCAGGAGCCGCCGTGGGAGGGCAGCGCACCGGTGTGGCGTCCACCGCCTGACGGGTGATGGCGGCCATGTCCACCGCCTCGGTCGACACCTCGCCCACGGCGCTGACCCAGGCCACCACCTCCAGGCCGTAGCGCTCGGCCAGAATTTTTTCGGCGATGGCGCCGGCCGCCACGCGCCCGATGGTTTCCCGGGCGCTGGAACGTCCGCCGCCGCTTGCGGCCCGGATGCCATATTTCATCTGGTAGGTGTAGTCGGCATGGGATGGCCGCGGCACCTGGGCCATCTCGGCGTAGTCACCGGGCCGCTGGTCGCGATTGGGAACCAGCAGGGCGATGGGGGTGCCCAATGTGCGACCGTTCTCCACCCCGGAGAGAATGGCCACCCGGTCCCCCTCCTGACGGTCGGTGGTCATGGCACTCTGTCCCGGTCGCCGCCGGTCGAGTTGGCGCTGAATATCGGCCGCATCCAAAGCCAGGTTGGGCGGGCAACCGTCCACCACCGCGCCCACGCCCGGGCAGTGGGATTCACCGAAGGTGGAAACGCGGAAAAGGGTGCCGAAGGTGCTGGACATGGGAGGAACCTCGTTGGTAGTTCGCTTGGCCGGTTGATCCGTTGGCCGGTTGTTTGGTTGTTTGGTTGGCCGGTTAACCCGTTGGCCGGTTTCTTAGTTGTTTGGTCCGGGCGGTTGATGCGTTCATCGGTTGTTGAGAATTAGTAACTGCTGATCAACTGAACAACCGGTCAACCAAACAACCGAACAACCCCCTCGCCGACCCAACCGCCTGTTATGTTAAGCCGGCATCTGGTAACGCGGCAATGATCGCATCACATAAGCGGTCGAGATCGAAGTCGTCGGTGTCGAGCGCCAAGTGCATGGCCTGGCGGTAAAGGGGTTCCCGGACCGCCAGGGTGGTTTCTATCTCATCGTGCAGGGGGCCGCCGGTCAGGCTGGGTCGCATGGCATCGCTGCGTGTGTCGG
>JAGTVD010000094.1 GCA_018224505.1 Desulfatitalea sp.
CGCAAAATGGTTCAGAATCTTTGGTGGGCGGCCGGCTACAATGTCGTGGCCATACCGCTTGCGGCGGGGGTACTGGCATGGGCCGGTATTATCCTCGTGCCGGCGGTGGGCGCGGTGTTGATGTCGGTCAGCACGGTGATTGTGGCGGTTAACGCGCAACTGTTGCGGCGCGTCGCTATTTAACTGCGCTGATGGGATAACCGCCAATTGATCGGGGCAGGAAGGAGGTGCGAAGTGAAGCATTCCATGGGGTTACTGTTTGCATGCCTTCTCATGCTATTGCTGGTTGTCATTTTGCCGGCAGTGGGTGTGGGTCGGAGCGCGTCGGTAGCCTTGCTGCTGGTTGCCTGCATCGCCGCGCATCTGTTTCTGATGCGGGGGCGTGGGAACGGCAGTGGGGATCAAGAAAAACAGGATCATAACCATTGAAAAATCGAAAGGATAACGACATGAAAAAATCATCATGGGTAAAAATGTTCGTAGGGGTGATGTGGGTAGTGACAGTGGCGGTTTTCGGCTGGCAACCAGTTCTGGCGGCTGACGATCCCCATCAACATGGCGCTGTGAATGGAGGATCGCCAAGCACACCCGAAAGCCAACAGTCTACCATGATGCCGGGCCGCGGCGCCGGCATGGGCATGGGCATGAAGGGGGCCGGAGGCGGATCGGGCATGATGGGCATGATGGGTCGAGGGCCGGGCCATGGCGGCGGGCAGGGCATGATGGGCTGCTCGGATCGGAGCATGATGCATGCGATGATGTCCCATATGATGGGCGGTCCCGGCGGCATGGGACGGATGATGGGCGCAGGTGAGGGCGGCATGCCGGACCCGCTGAGCGGCACTGGCGGCATGGGCCGCATGGCGCGCCTGCTGGATGATCTCGACTTGACCCCCGATCAATGGAACCAGGTGCGTACCCTGGCGCGGGAGCGCTCTATCCGGATGGTGGATCTGTGGGCCCAGCGGGCCAAACTGCAGATCGAACTGGCCGGAATGCGCATGGATCAGGAAATCGATGACCGGAAGATTAAAAGCCAGTTTGTCAAAATCGCTGAAATCCGGGCGGATGAATTCTCGATCGGTCTTGAGTATATCCGAGCGGTAAAAGGAGTGTTGAGCGCTGAGCAACGCGAGAAAATAGAGGCCCGAGGCTTTTAGGAATTCTTGTGCACACGCTGTCCTGTCCCCGCGATGCGGCGTGTGTGCATCGAGAGGCGGTGAGATGGATATCGTAATCGCGGTGACCGGGCGTTGCCGGCATTGTTCTTCATTGCAATGGGAGTTGGATACCTTGGGGTTTGTCCCTACATCCGCAAATGCCGCCAGGAATGGTTGACATGACATTGGGCGCAGTCATTCGGCCTGATTTCGGCATCCTCATCTCCGACTTTGATCTGATGGCGCTGTTCCAGCCGGCGCCAGAAAGCCTGGTCCTGGTGCGACAGCGGGGGCCTGTGGCAGAGGTGGCAATTGTTGCGCTCGGCCGGTGGATGACGGTACCCCGCTATTTTCCAACTGGAAAGGCCGTGGCATTCGCGGCAATCCCCGCCAAATAGCTGATTGTGGGGATCGAAATGGCAGGTGACGCACGTCAACTCGGGGTGCAGCAATGTGTGGTCCATGATCGCGATGGGGCCGGTGGATCCCCGATGCTCCGTATGGCATTTCAGGCAGTTCTCCTCGGCCTCATGAAACCGGATCGCCGGACGCAGCGCAAAGGTGTCGTAGAACGCATGGCACCCCAGGCACGCTTCATCGCCGACACCGCGCCACGGGGTGTGGCAGTCCATGCAATACGCATTGTCCGCATGTCCGATGCTCAAAGCACCCGGCCGGGCCGCCCCCTCCTGGTAGAACAACCATACGGAGACGATCAGCAGCCCACCAGCGAAGAGGCCCCAAAGCACCTTCGTCATGGCAGCCACCTCAGTCCATAGTACAGTGTCGTCAAGACATGAACGATCAGCATGGCAAACAGAAAACAGGTCGATGCGACATGGACGGTATTCCAGAAGGTGAACAGGCTCTTTGTTTTGGCAGAAACCTGCAACAGTTCCTCCTTATCGGCCACGGACTCCGCATGTGATCGGAACCGCGAACATTTTTCGACCATTTCTTCGTCCAACGCCGGCGCTGGAGAATCGTCAGAATCTTCCCACGGAGATGGTCCGGCGAATGCCAGGGCCATTTCCCTGGGACATGTCGCCGGATCCAGTTCCCGTTTGATGTTGACGAGGGATGCTTCCAATGCTTCGAGGCCGATCTTCTGCTCCCGGATGCTGCGATTGAGGCGTGCGAGTAAGATGCGGCCGACGATGCCGCTCATTACGGTCAGCAACATGGCGGCAAAAACTAGAATGCCAATCAGGCTGACCAGTTTGCCACCTGAATGCAGCACAACCAGAATACCTCCGATCAATCCAAAATAGATATGGGCGCTGAGCGGATTGGCCTTGCCTTTTCGCTTCAGTACCCTCTTGCGAAAAACATAGATCATGGTCGCGGCGATCAGCAGTGCGCCGATGATACCGCCGAAGTGGCCCAGGAGGCTTCCACCGAAGTTCTCCTGGGGAAAGGCGGTGAATATGAAAGACAGACTCATAAATGCAATGGAAAGAATTTCCGGATATTTCTTCATATCCAGTCCCTTTAGACCTCTATGACGATGTCCGAAAGCGGCAC
>JAGTVD010000095.1 GCA_018224505.1 Desulfatitalea sp.
AAACTGCCTGCGTTCGATATTGTTTCGACGCCCGCAATTGTCTGCAACTGCTCTCTTCACCCAAACATCCTTTTCAAAAAAAACGGGGATTTTGATCATATCGTCACTGTCATGCACAATGCAATGCATCCCTGAATGAGCGTAGACTTCCGGAAAAGACGGAAGTAAGTTCCTCTTTAGCATTTGGCCATGCAATATCGATACCCGTGTTGCCCGCGGGGGCGGGCCTTTTCTATAAAAAGGGTATACTTTTGAAATAACTGGCAATTCATATGGCGTGGCGTCACGGCCGTGGGATCGGGGTCCGCCTTGCTCAAGCACTCGACCGCCCCTTGTGGAGAAAAGGTACTATTTTTATGGAATTTTATTTTCCAATGATGGTGGTGTGAAACGGAAAGTGTATTCACAGCACACTTTTGGATTCTGGGCGTCCGGGCCTTCGTCCGGGCCTCCGAGCTATTCCATGAAGCCGCTGTCGCCGGTGGGTGGGTTGATGTTCAATTCCGTGATTTTGTTCAACAGGGTTTTGTAACTGACTTTGAGTATTTTGGCGGCCTTGCTGCGGTTCCAGTCGGTTTTGGCAAGGACATAGGTGATGATTTCCTTTTCCACCTTGTCCACGGCCTTCTTTTTGGCGGCTTTGAGGGAAAAGGTGTTGTTGGCGATCAGTTCCTTGTTGCCCATGTCCAGTATGGATTGCAATGCGTCGGCAGCCGGGGCGGCGGTGGCGACATGGCCTTCCGGGGGGACCCGGTTCGGGGGATCTTGCGTCGGCGCCTGGACGTCATGCCCTTCGAAGAGCTCATCCACAATCTTGTCGGCGTCCCCGAGCACCAGCATGCGCTTGAGCACATTCTGCAGTTCGCGCACATTTCCAGGCCAGTGGTAACCTACCAGACGTTCGATGACCTGCCGGTCCGGCTTCTGGATGTTGCTGCTGCCGAGTTGGAGGGCAAACTCCTGCAGGTAATAGTCGATGAGCGGCGGAATGTCCTCCGGTCGCTCGCGCAACGGCGTGATCTGGATTTTGATGATGTTCAAACGGTAGTACAGATCTTCGCGGAATTTCCCGTCGATGATGTCCTGTTTCAAGTCATGGTTGGTGGCAGCGATCACCCAGGTATCTGTTTTGACGTCCTTGTCTGAACCCAAGGGCGCGAATTCACCGCTTTGCAGGACATGCAGCAGTTTGGCCTGCAGGACCAGGGACATGTCGCCGATCTCGTCCAGTAGCAGCACTCCGCCATGGGCCAGTTGGAATTTGCCTTTGCGCTTTTGTTCCGCCCCTGTAAAGGCGCCCCGCTCGTAACCGAACAGCTCGCTTTCCAGGAGCCCCTCGGGCAGCGCGGCGCAGTTTATTTTAACAAAGGGTTTTCCGAGCCGGGGTGACTTCATGTAGAGGTTTTGAGCAATGACCTCCTTGCCCACACCGCTTTCGCCGAAGATCACCGTGTTGAATCCGGTGGTGGCGACGTGTTCCACCAGCTCGCGAATTTTGCGGATGTTTTCGCTTACGCCTATAATCGGGGGTCCAATATCAGCCATATGTTATTTATTCAGCAACGTCTGGACGGCTTGTTCAAGTTCCGGCAGTTTGAATGGTTTTTCCATGACAAGATCAGCTTTGGCCTCTTTGGCAAGCGCTTCCGGATGCTCACCCCAACCGGTGATGGCGATGACCGGAAGGTGCGGAAATTTTTTCTTCACAATGGAGATGACTGCTACTCCGCTGATGTTCGGCAGCACGAGGTCGGTGATGATGATATCCAGGGCCTCTTTTTCGTTCTCGATTATTTTCAGACCGTCCAAGCCATTGGAGGCCGACAGCACGTTGTACCCTTTTTGCCTGAAAAATTTGCACAGGGCGGACAACACCTCTTCCGTATCGTCTATGATCAGCACTTTATAGGGTGAGCCCATCTGCCACTCCTTGCTTGTCGATATCCCGGCGCGCGATCAGGATGGATCCGGTTCCGCTCCTGCGATCATTCAATACACTCATCATCGTTGCATTGGCATTTCAAGGTAATTTTTTTCCTATCAATAAATCAATACGTGCGCCAATACAAGCATAAGTTTCCATAACGGTTTTCCTGCAACGACACAGTGGGCACTACCCATGGAACAGTGTGCAAATAATTACATGGGCATTGGTTCAAATTTTCGATAGCCGGAGTGGATGAGGGCGGCTTTTATGAAGTCGCGAAAGAGCGGATGGGGTTCCATGGGCCGGGATTTGAACTCGGGGTGGAACTGACAGCCGAGAAACCAGGGATGATCTTCGATTTCCACAATCTCCACCAGATCGCCCTCCGGAGAGGTGCCGCTGACCTTGAGCCCGGCTTCTTCCAGTTTTGCTCGGTACTGGTTGTTGAACTCATACCGATGACGATGGCGCTCGGAAATCTCCTTCCGGCCGTAGGCGGTAAAGGCCAGGGAGTTTTCAGCCAGGGTGCAGGGATAGGCGCCCAGGCGCATGGTGCCGCCTTTGTCCGACGCCTCGGTGCGGGTTTGGATGGTCTGGGTTTGATCGTCGAACCATTCGGTCAACAGATAGATCACCGGATCGGGGGTGCCGGGATCGATTTCGGAGCTGTGCGCGTTTTCCAGACCGGCCACATGGCGGGCAAACGCCACCACGGCCACCTGCATCCCGAGACAGATGCCGAAATATGGAATCTTTCGCTCCCGGGCATACCCGGCGGCGCTGATTTTACCTTCGATGCCCCGGGAGCCGAACCCGCCCGGCACCAGGATGCCGTCCACGTGGGCCAGCTTGTCCGCGCAGTTGTCGGGAGTGATGGTTTCGGAATCCAGAAAGGTGAAATCCACCCGGCACTTGTTGAGCATGCCGCCGTGGGTCAAGGCTTCGTTGAGGCTCTTGTAGGATTCGGTGAGGTCCACATACTTGCCGACTACGGCGATGTTGACCCGGAACTCGGGGTGGGTGAGTTGCCGGCAGAGCTGTTCCCATTCCTCCAGCCGCGGGGTGCGGGTCCAGATATTGAGCAGCTCGACGATTTTGTTGTCCAGGCCCTCGCTGTGGAAAACCAACGGCACCTCGTAGATGCATTCGACATCCTTGGCGGTGATGACCGCATCAGTGCTCACATTGCAGAACAAGGCGATTTTGGATTTGATCTCCTTGGACAGATAACGGTCGGTGCGGCACAGCAGGATGTCGGGCTGGATGCCGATGCTCCGCAGCTCTTTGACGCTGTGCTGGGTCGGCTTGGTTTTGAGTTCGCCGGCGGTGCCGATGTAGGGCACCAGGGTCAGGTGGATGTAGAGCACATTTTCCTTGCCGGCGTCGGCGCGGAACTGGCGGATGGCTTCGAGGAACGGCAGGCTTTCGATATCGCCGATGGTGCCGCCGATTTCGACAATGACAATGTCCACGTCCTTGGAGACCAGACGGATGCTGTTTTTGATTTCGTCCGTGATGTGCGGAATGACCTGCACGGTGCCGCCCAGGTAATCACCCCGCCGCTCCTTGGTGATCACCTGGTCGTAGATTTTTCCGGTGGTGAAGTTGTTGTCGTGCCCCAGGCGGGCGTGGGTGAAGCGTTCATAGTGGCCCAGGTCGAGATCGGTCTCGGCACCGTCATCGGTGACGAACACTTCACCGTGCTGGAACGGATTCATGGTGCCGGGATCCACATTGATATAGGGATCCAGTTTCTGAAGCGTGACGGTCAGGCCCCGGCTTTCAAGCAACGCGCCGATGGAGGCGGATGCCAATCCTTTGCCGAGAGAAGAGAGCACACCACCTGTCACAAAAATGAATTTGGCACCTTTTTCGCTCATGCCGCCGCTTCGCCTCCGTTTCGAAATGTATGGTGTGGGGTTTGTGCTGCCGCTGATCCCAATGATGATTCCTTGTTACCATAAAGCGGGGAATGGGAAAAGCCGCTTTTTGGGTCACGCCGGGGCAATCGCTTGTGCGCCGAAGGGATGGGGCACAGCGTTTGCGGAGTAGGCGCCAGTGGTTGCGGTTGGAGGGTGTGGATTTATTCGGCCAATTCGTTTTCCAGGTTTTTCTCGATCAGCTGCCGGACCAGATCTTGTTCCGGCGCTGTTTCGTAAAACCGGGGCGATTTTTCGGCTTCCATTTCCGGCGGCGGCTGGCTGTGCAGTAGGCGCTCGGTATCGAACCAGTCACCGGGCAAAGCGATGTCGGCCTCGATTTTCCGGACATCGATGCGGCGAATCAGGCGCTTTTGGTGATAGGTGGCCACTTGACCGGGGTACCATTGCTCGCCCTGCTTCTGCCATTGACGGTAGATAAAGGCCACTCGATCCTCGGGCCCCTCCCCACTGATATGCAGCCAGCGGAGCGGCAAAAAGCTTTCCCGGTCCACCCAGACCTGGGATGCCGATTCGTCCGGATAGCGGGCCCCCAAGACATGGACGATCTGTTCATCCAGGCGGCCCAGACTTGTCAGTTCCACGTCCACACCGCTGGCAAGCAGCATACGGTGCAGGTCCTTGCGTGTCCGATAGAGCAGAAGATCCTTGTACCGGTCATAGGGCCCGGCCGGGTCGGCGGCCGGCCGGCCGTCGACGAGGGTCAAACGGCGGTCGTGATCGACCACGTGGATACGATGGGAGTCCTGGTAGGCGGCTTCCGAACGAAACCGCCCGGGGAATGCATAAAACAGCGTCTCGCTCAGGGTCAGCGGATCATCGGCGATATCCCTGTCATCGATGACGACCATCTGCTCCACCCGCAAGGTGTCGGCCCCTGCCAGAGCCCGCACCATCAGGTCGAGTACATGCGCCCCCTGCAGCACCTGGGCGGCTCCGGGGGCTGCTGTAAAAAGCAGCAGCACCACCGAAAGCCAGGCATGGCGCAGTGTCCGCACGGCAGTCAGGCGGCGGTGGGTGAAAGGCATCAGGATTGTGGTTGAGATGAGGGGCATGGGCATGTGTCTCAGTTGGGCGCCGTTAGGCGCGCGGTTGGGCGCCGTTAGGCGCGCGGTTGTTCGGTTGTCCGGTTGTTCGGTTGTTCGGTTGAGCGGTTGAGCGGTTGTCCGGTTGTTCGGTTGTTCGGTTGTTCGGTTGAGCGGTTGT
>JAGTVD010000096.1 GCA_018224505.1 Desulfatitalea sp.
ACACCGGTCCGGAACGTTTTCAGCAGCGGATGCTTCTTTTTCAGCTTTAGAAGCATCCATCCGGTGGTGTAGCACCAGCAGCAACAAACAACCCCGGGTGGATATGCAATGCCACCCGGGGTTTTATATTTCCGAACCCCGCGAGGAAGGCCACCCTCGACGGGGTTCTCTTTTTCGCAAATTTCGCAATTATGGAGGCAGACAATGATTCTAGTATTGAAGCAAGGTGTCGACGACGAGACCAAAAAGCGCATTCGGGCCGAACTGTACCAAAAAGGGTGCGTACTGCGGGAAGTCAACGGCGGCGACCAAAGTATCATCGTTGCCATCGGCCACGGGGATCTGGCCGTGGAAACGCTGATGGCCATGGACGGTGTCGCCGAGGTGATACCCATGACCAGCAAGTTCAAATTGGTCAGTCGGCAATGGCACCCCCACGACTCCCGCGTGCAGGTGGGGCCCATCACCATCGGCGGGGAACGTATCGTGCTGGTGGCCGGTCCGTGCGCCGTGGAGAGTCTGGACCAGGCGCTGACCATCGCCCGGGAGGTGCGCCGGTATGGCGCTGTGCTGTTTCGCGCCGGGGCCTTCAAACCGCGCACCTCGCCATACTCCTTCCAGGGATTGGAAGAAGAAGGGTTGCAAATTTTGGCCCGCGTCCGCGAGGAGACCGGTTTGCCGGTGATCACCGAAATCACCTCTCCCAGCCAGGCGGCGCTGATGGACAAGTATGTGGACATGGTCCAGGTGGGCGCCCGCAACATGCAAAATTTCGAACTGCTCAAGTGCGTCGGCCGTCTGGGCAAGCCGGTACTGCTCAAACGGGGGTTGGCATCCACCATTGAGGAGTGGCTGATGTCGGCGGAATATATCATGGCCGAGGGCAACGACCATGTGGTGCTGTGTGAACGCGGCATCCGGACCTTCGAACCGTATACCCGCAACACGCTGGACCTATCGGCCATTCCCGTGCTCAAGAATTTGACGCACTTGCCGGTTGTGGTGGACCCCAGCCATGCCACGGGGATCCGTGAAAAGGTGGCCCCCATGGCCCGGGCCGCCATTGCCGCCGGGGCCGACGGATTGATGGTGGAGGTGCATCACGATCCGGACAACGCACTCTCGGACGGCCCCCAAAGCCTGTATCCGCAGCAATTCGGGCAATTGGCGCGGGACATATACGTCATTGCCCCGGTGGTTGGCAAGCAACTCGATTTCGACTATCTGGAAAAGGCCCGCAGGCCGTCCCCGGTTCAAACCCGGGAAAACGCCTGCATGGCAGCGTATGTGGGTGAACCGGGCGGTTTCAGCCACATGGCCTGCAGCCAATACTTCGGCAACGATGTCCAATTGACGATCAAGTCCTCATTCCGCGAGATCTTCGACGCCGTGGCAATCGGCGAGGCCCAATATGGCGTGCTGCCCCTGGAAAACTCCCTGACCGGCAGCATTCACGAAAACTACGACCTGCTGCTCGATTACGATCTATACATCGTGGGTGAACTCTATCTGCGCATTATCCATCACTTGATCGGCCGGGCGGATACTCGCATGGCGGATATCCGCAGGGTGTGGTCCTCCGAAGCCGCCATGGCCCAGTGCCGAACCTTTCTCGAGCGTCATACCGATTGGGAAATGGTCCCGGTACATGGCAATTTCAGTGCGGTGACCCAGATGCGCGACCATGGACATACAGGTGATGCGGCCATCGGCAGCCGCGAGGCGGCGCGGCATCTGGGTATGGCCATCCTGGCAGAGAGCATTGAAACCAACCCTCGCAATTTTTCCCGCTTTGTGATAGTAGGAAAAGAACCGTTACCTGGGCGTACCAAGTCCAAATCATCCATTGTTTTCTCTACGCTGAACCAACCCGGTGCCCTGTTTGAGGTGATGAAGGTGTTTGCCGAAAGCCGCATCAACTTGGTAAAACTGGAATCGCGGCCCATTCATGGCAAGCCTTGGCAGTATATGTTCTATGCCGATATCGAAGGCGACATCATGTCGCCGGAAATGGCAGCCCCTTTGCAAATCATCGGCAGCAAAACAGATTTTTTAAGGATATTAGGGAGCTACTGAATGCACAACAAGGAGTGAAGGTCATGGCGATTGAAGAGAAGCGGTTGTACCCAAGACTAACCCTGAAGGTGGAAGATGGGTATTTCGTTCATTTCCTGTGCCCTGACCAAGCGAGCCTTGCTGCCCCCATTGTCAATCTAAGCGCCGGTGGCATCAATCTGGTGGTGCCGGAAGCGACCCGAGGGCCCATACAGGAAGGGGATGCACTCATACTGAAGCAGATTGCCGGCGGTCGCAGCCTATCCTTCCTGGCGGATATCAGGGCAGAAATCCGTTGGATCCGGCCGCTGGATGGCGGACGCCACCTTTCGGTGGGGTGCAAATTCATGGACCTGGCCGAACCGGTCCGGCAACAACTCAGCCAATTCGTGCACTCCGAACGGATGTCACGCGGTCAGTACGACTGATCCTGCATCACCTGCTTGAG
>JAGTVD010000097.1 GCA_018224505.1 Desulfatitalea sp.
ATGGGGTTTTAGTGACGCTTGGGGGTGTGCGCAGGGTTGTTCGGCCCGCACTGTCTGAACGCAGTGAGTTTGCGGGCCTACCCGGAGCACACCCCTTAGCGGCACTTGAACCCCGTTGCGTGCAGCGACACACCCCCGCTATCGGGTGCACCGGCTCGATGACCACATTGTCACTCCGCGCCATCTCTTTCGGGTACATGCAATCACCCTCCCACAAGGCTCAGGGCTCGGTCAATTCGTGCAAGCGCATTGCAGAAAATGCATCCCTCCAACTTCCCTTCAACGCCCTTCGAGCACCTGCCGGCTGCGTTTGATCGCGCACAGGTCGCCGCACATGGTGCACACATTCTCATCCAGGGGTTTGGAGGACTCCCGGTAGGCCCGGGCCTTTTCAGGATCCATGGCCAGTTCCAGCATTCGCGGCCAGTCCAGCTCCTTGCGGGCATGGCTCATGGCATTGTCCCAATCCATGGCGCCAGGAATCCCTTTGGCGATATCGGCGGCGTGTGCAGCGATGCGGGCGGCGATGATCCCTTCCTTCATGTCGTCCATATCGGGCAGGCGCAAGTGCTCGGCGGGGGTGACGTAACAGAGAAAATCAGCACCGTGGGCCGCGGCCAGAGCGCCGCCGATGGCCGAGGTGATGTGATCGTAGCCCGGCGCCACGTCGGTGACGATGGGACCCAGCACATAGAAAGGGGCGCCGTGGCACAATTTCTTCTCGATCAGCATGTTGGCCGCCACTTCATTGAGCGGCACGTGGCCGGGCCCCTCGATCATCACCTGCACATCGGCCTGCCAGGCACGCAAGGTGAGTTCACCCAATATGATCAATTCCTGAATCTGGGCCGCGTCGGTGGCGTCGTGCAGGGAGCCGGGCCGCAGGCCGTCGCCCAGACTGATGGTGACATCGTGCTCCCGGCAGATCTCCAGTAAACGATCGAAGTGCTCGTAGAAAGGATTTTCGCAATCGTTGGCGGTCATCCAGTGCAACAGGATGGCGCCGCCCCGGCTGACGACGTGGGTCAGGCGCGGACGCGACCGCAAGCGCGCGATGGCGGCGCGGGTCAGGCCGGCATGGATGGTAATGAAATCCACGCCGTCCCGGGCGTGCAACGCCACCGTTTCGAAGAAGTCGTCCACGGAGATGTCGGGCACGCTTTTACCATAGCGCGCCACCGCATCATAAACCGGTACCGTGCCGACCATCACCGGACTGATCTCGATGGCCCGCCGCCGAAAGGCCCGGGTGTCGCCGAAGGTACTCAGGTCCATGATGGCATCGGCTTTGAGGGCGATGGCCCGGCGCACTTTCTCCAACTCCAGTTCCACATTGCAGCAATCTTCCGAGACCCCCAGGTTGACATTGATCTTGGTGCGCAGCCCCTGTCCCACCCCACCGGCCAGCAGGCTGACATGATTCCCATTGGCCGGAATGGCAATCCGGCCGGCCGCTACCCGTTCGAGCAGTTCATCACGGCCGATCTTCTCTGTCGCGAGCAGTTGGTCCATTTGCGGAGTGACGACTTTGCTGCGGGCCGCAGCCATTTGGGTTTTCATATCGATCTCCTGAGTAAGATGGTTTTGATCCGGCACCGCACGGTGTTTTTAGGCAGTTGAAGTCGTTTACAGTTTAAACGTCTTCCCCTTTTCACCGAGCAGCACCATTGTTTAAAATTCCATACAGTTCGCGCACCTTGTCAGCAATGTCGGTAGCCCCGACAATTTCAGTGACCAGACAAATCGTACGGGCGCCGTGGTGGGCCACCTGGGCGATGTTGTGGGCCTTGATACCACCGATGGCGGCGATGGGCAGGCGGCTGTTTTGCACTGCGTAGGCCAGATAGTCAAAGCCCACGGCGTCGACCACATCCGCCTTGGTTTGGGTGCTGAAAACGGGGCCCACGCCGATGTAGTCGGCGCCTTCGGCTTCGGCTTGCTGTATGTGCTCCGGGCTGTGGGTGGAGAGGCCGATGAGCTTGTGGGGGCCGATCAGCCGACGCACCGCTTGCACCGGCAGGTCGTCCTGGCCCACATGCACGCCGTCGGCATCCACCAGCAGGGCGATGTCCACATAATCGTTGACGAGGAAGGGCACGCCGGCGGCGCGGGTCAGCTCCCGGATTCGCCGGCACTCGGCCAGCATCTGGCGATGGCTCTTGTCGGGCCGTTTTTCGCGATATTGCACGATGGCGATACCGCCGCGGATCATCTCCCGGACCACCTCTTCGTTGGTGCGGCCCAAGGAAAATTTTTCGGCGGTAATGCCGTAGATACCGATAGGCAATGTGGGTTTGTGGTCAGTCATAGAATCCTCCCTTCTCGAGCACGATGTGGGCCATCATGGCGGCCACGATAGCCACCTTGGGGCCGTGGCAGGGGTCGTGAGCCGCATCGGTGGCGAAATCGCCGATGATGGTACAATCCCCCAGCCGGCGCACCTGTATGTCTTCCAAACGGGTGCCGGCGACGCCACAAGCGGAGACCACAGGCCGCCGGCAGGCAGCCATGGTCTCCAGAAGCGCTTTTTTATCCGCCACCCCGTCGAACCCCTCCACCACCAGATCGCAGTCCGCGAAAACGGCGGCCATGTTGGCAGGAACCAGCCGCAGCGCCACGGTCTCGATGGCCAAATCCGGAGCGATCCGCGTGAGGTTCGCCGCCAGAGCGGTTACCTTGGAAATGCCAACCTGGTCACGGAAGTAGAACTGCCGGTTGAGGTTGGACATCTCCGCCCGGTCGAAGTCCACGATCTTCAGAGATCGCGCCCCGGCCCTCACCAAATGGACGGCCACATTACTACCGATGCCCCCTACGCCGGCGATGCCGATCTTCATGCGATGCAGTCCCAATCCTTGTAAACGGGTTGATATCCCAGGTCGGCGATGGCCCGGGCCACCGCTTCGACATCGCGATGGTCGGCGATCTCGAATTGCGGTGTCTCGCGACGCTGCGGGGCGGCATAGCCGCCGACACCGGTACAACTGCCGGCGGACAGCCGGGTGACGCCCAGCGGCAGTAACCGATCGCGAAAGGCGGCACGCTCCCGGGTGGACACGGTGATTCCCGCCCGTGGTAAAAAAAGACGCAGGGCCATGAGAAACTGCACGAATTCCCGGTCATTGACCGGGTAAGCGGGTTGAAATCCCCCTTCGGCCGGGTTGATGCGCGGCAGGGAGAGCCCGACTTCCGTCTCCAGGTAGCGATCGTCCAGGTAGCGGGCATGCAGGGCGGCGAAAAACACCTCCCGTCGCTTCTCGCCCAAGCCCAAGAGGGGGCCGATGTTCACTGCCCGGAACCCGGCCCGGGCGCCGCGCTCGGGGGCATCCAGGCGGTAGCGGTAATCGGTCTTGGGTCCGGCCTGGTGTACTTGCCCGTAAACCGCCGGATCATACACCTCCTGATACAGGGTCAGCCCATCCACCCCAATGGCCTTCAAGCGCGCATACTCGTTTTCTTCCATGGGAAAAATTTCGACGGACACCGAAGCAAAATGCGCCTTGAGCAGGCCCAGGGCCGCTTCGAGATAGTCCATGGGCGTGACCTCCCGCGCTTCGCCGGTGAGCACGAGGATATGCTGCATGCCACTGCCGGCGATGGCCCGCGCCTCGGCTGCAATCTCCGCCAGCGTCAACTTGCGGCGCACAATGGCATGGCTGCGGTTGAACCCGCAGTACAGGCACTGATTGCTGCAATGGTTGGCGATATAGAGCGGAATGAACAGTTGCACCGTACGCCCGAAGTACTGCACGGTCAGCCGTTGGGCCACCCGGGCCATGGGTTCCAGGAAATCGGCGGCCCGGGGACTGAGTAACGCCAGCAGATCCCGCTCACCAAGCTTCTCCTTCTCTATCGCACGCTCCACATCGTCGGCGGTCACACGGGAGAAGAAGGCGTCGAAGTCAAAATCGTGATAGCGTTCCATGGTGTCGTAAAAAGACATCGCTTAACCAT
>JAGTVD010000098.1 GCA_018224505.1 Desulfatitalea sp.
GAAGCGCAGCTTGCTACCTTTTTTTGCGCTCTTGGCGGTCAAACAGCTCGGGCAATGGATTGTTTCCGATGAAAAGTACTGCGATCCGTCGACAGCAATCAGATAATGGCCGCTGTTCAATTGGAAAAAACCAGCTGTTTGCCCCGCTGCAAGTGACGGAAAAGAACCGGAAAGCAAGCATGCAGGTTTTCAGTATCGATAAGGTCTATCGCCTTTCGAACAACCGCGTCACTGGCAATGGCCTGCACCCCAAACATGGTTTTCGGGCAGTTGTAGTATTTCAGGTTTTGGCATCGCGAAAAAAATATTTCAAAACCCGCATGCATTCATGCCTGATGGGGTGCATGACATTCAGTTAGAACTGCCGTTTCCAGTGCAACCGATCGGATATGATTGACCATATTTTCAAGGTTCTGTTCCTTTTTCCCAATCTTGGGATCCATTTGAATGCCGGCCACTTTGACTTTCAATGCCCTATTGAATCTCCTTACTGATTTTGAAGCGGTGCAACTTTGGGGGGTTAAGCGGCGGCGCTCACGCTCAGGCTGTCGGCAGTGCAGCCGGACTTGTCCACGGCCCGTACGACATAATCGTGCGTTCTGGTGGCCGATTCACCCTTTAACACATCGTCATAGGAAAACCGATGCCGGCGGATCTGGGGGCGGTGGGTAATCCGGGCCACCTCCTGATTGCCCCGCAGCACCAGGTAGTGATCGATGGCAGCGGCGCCGGCATAGGCGCTGTCCCAACTCACCCGCACCGCCTTGCGGTCGAAGGCGGGCATGGACGAGTCCGCCTCGGCGCCTACATGGCGCGGCGGAGTCAACCCCATGGCTGGCCGCTGGAAATAGGTGTTGGCCCCATCCTTGCCCGCCGCTGTAACGCGGGCTTCGATGGCGGCCATCTGCTCCGCGCTCAGAGGGTCCTCCAGTCGGGCCGCCGCGAGGTTGGCGCTGAGCTGGCATTTGGCCGGATCGTCATCCACGTGGCCGATACCGATGATCAGGGTGCTGACACCTTCGATGGAGAGCGCGTAGCGGATCAAATCACCGCTGGGCAGGTCGGCGGAGCCCACCTGATGGTAGACGTCTTCAATGGCGTTCGAAAAAGCCGGCGCCTTGTGGTAATAGGCCGCATCGGCGAAGACTTTCATGCCCACGATGCCCATATCGGCTGCGGCGGCGGTGGCAATCGCGTTGTGCCGGTGCGCCATGTACTTGCCGTCGCTGGGGTTGACGGTAACGAGCAGGGTATCGATCACGCGGCGTTCATCCCTTTGAATGGCGTACATCAAGGCTGCGGTGTTCCAGTGCCCGCTGATGCCGATATGCCGGACCAGGCGCTCCTTTTTGGGGTTGCAGCCGGTGCGGTCGGTGCCCTCCCGCAAATCCAGCATGGCGGCCAAAGCGCCCATCCAGGGGCGATTCGGGTCGGGATCGTCAAACCCTTCAAAAATCATATCGATCTCGGCCATGCTATTGATGTTGTGAAACTGAATGCAGTCCAGATAAGCCCCTTCGGGGTAGGCCCCTTTGCCGTCGCCGAACATCAGGCTCAGCGCCCGGCGTACGTCATCGACCGCGGTGATTACCTCGAACCCATCGGACATGCCATCGCTCCAGTCGGTGGGAAAGCGCTCGCCCGCCGGGCATCGGGCCGTGCGCATGTGGGTCTTGCCGGCCACAAAGAGATTGGCGCGCGCCTGGTCGTCATAATTGCCGGCGGCAGGCGACAACCCCAGCCGCCGAAAGGCCTGTCCGTAATTACGCTGGCTCGGCCCGTATATGTTGGAGGTGTCCATGTAGTTGATACCCGCACTGTAGGCCTTTTCGATAATGGCCACGGGGTCGATGCCCTCGGCGGTCCATTGCAGGGAAGCCTGCCCCCCCAGCCCCAAGGTGGTCACGAGACGTTCGGTCCTGCCCAGCCGGCGTGTCATCGGTTGTGTCATTTTGTCCCTCCTTTGTTCCATGAATTGGAGATTACCTTCCGATTTGCGCTCATTGTAGCCGAACACTAACAATTTCGCAGAAAATTAATAAAGTTACAAGACCTCCTCTGGTGGTGGTTTTGAGGAGATCAAGACCCAGCTATCGCCTGAAACGGTGCATGCTGAGAAACTCAGCAATTCAAGCCCCTTTTCAATTATTTTTTCCGGGTGCCCCTCGTACCTGCAATCCCCCATTGGATAGACTCATTCACATAACCTCACCGACAGCAGTCGAATTCGAAAATGGGTCTGTTTGCCAGCGTCAATGTAAGGATTATCTGGAATCAGGCGATATACTCCTGTGAGCATCGTTATTAGACAAGGAACTCGGCCGATGTTGGAAATCTTTGTGGGCTTGGCGGTATTGTGGATATTGAAATGGCTCTTCCCGCATCAGGGTGCCGCAGATAAGGCTGACTCTGAAATCGTCCCCTTCCTGAATCACCATGACCATCTGGATGGCGGCGGGCCGTGGGCAGCGACAGAAGACGATATGGATAGCAACTGGGACACTGCTTTCATCGACGATATGATTGACGAGGACATCGATGATGAATTTATCCAATGATCCATTAAAGCCTTCTACCATCATTCAAGGGACATCGCGATCATGACATTTTACAGGGCCTATGCTTATCTTGCCGCGCCGCTATTGATCCTTGCCTTGGCGTTGTCGATGGCTTTCGATCTTGGCATCGGACCCTTGGCGAGTGCAGCGATCGCCCTGACCATCGCAGCTGTGGCGGCTGCCCTGATTTCCTGGTTCAGCAATAAAGTGGGCGCATTCGCAAGCATGGTATACACCGGCTCAGGGCATATCAGCGCCAAAGAGCGGCACGCCAGCAATATCACCCGTGCACGCTATTTGAAAACTCAGGGTAATTTTGAAGAAGCCCTGGCCGTGATCGATGAATACCTGGACCTTGTGCCCGGCGATCCAGAAGGGCTGTTTTTGAAAGCCCAGATCCTGATGACTTCGGCAGGTGATCTTGCACTGGCCAGGCGATGCCTGGATTCAGTCATAAAAAATGCGCCGGCGGATGTTCCGTTTCATCGGTGGGCGAAGGAGCTGCGGGCATCCCAGAGAAACGGTCGCGCCGATTAGGGGCCAGCATGCCACGCTGTGTTGTATAAAGGTCCTTCCAATACTGTGCAGGTATATATCGCGAGTTGGGGCCTTGTAATACGCGGTTATGCACAAAGCCCAAGTGATAAAACGGGTAGGGTGGGCATTGTGCATAACCGCGTTCTTAAATCCACCTTGGTGATGGATTATTTTACCATCCTCACCCATCCCGATAACCGCCTTGGCATCTTACGAGTGAAAGATTGAAATTAAATTAAGGGTATCGGCCCATTAAGATATCTGCACCTGCCGCGTACAGCTTGAACGCCGCCGTCATCCGATCATGAATTGACGGAACAACGCCATCTCTGTATAAAAATGGTTCTGGAAAGCAATCAGGGGGGGGGGTTGGACATGAGCAGCCAGTCCGGGTGGCGCAACCACTTTCAAGAACATAAAATTTTATTCACCGTCTTCATCATCGGCCTTCTTTTTTTCGAACTGCAAATATTCGCACTCGCGGCCATGAAGTCCGGACGGCAAGCGCGCATCCAGGTGATAGACCAGCAAAACCAGGTGGTATACGAGACCGTATACGCCGATTTCCATACTAACGAAAAAATCCAGTTCGAAAAAAACTTCGGACCCCTGACCGACTTCAAGGTCCGGCAGGTCACGGTGCAGCGCCCGTTTCCTTTCCGTGCCTGGTTCGCCGGTGCGATCGGATTGCCCATCGGGGCGATGCTTATGTTCGCATTTTTCGTCAGGGCCTATGAGGCTTTGTTCTTCAAAAACGATAAAAGCGGCATACAGACGGCCGATAACCGAGAGGGCTCAACGGACAGGATCGGCTTGATGATTAGCAGAATCAGCCGCCTGAACATCTTCGCCCTCGGGAGCTTCATACTTCTGCTGGCGATTGGAATGTATGCCGGACCCCACTTAGTGGCCGAATTCGGCCGTCACGGTGCCTTGGTCCTTTCCGAATACAGGTGGGTCTTCATCTCCATCTTTGCCGTAATGCTCGGGCTGGTGATCTGGTTTATCTTCTTGCGCTATCGATTAGCCCGCAGGACCATCGATGCACAGGTGGAGGTCGAAAAATACCGCCTGCAGCTCGAGTTCCAGTACCGGCAGGGATCGCGGATAGCCGGTCCGGATCAGCAGCTTCGGCTTTCGGATCATTCCACTTCGGACGACCCCCCGTCCGACGGAAGGCGCATACCGTAGGACATCGTTCATCCCACAAAAACACAAAGGGAAGTTCCAATGAATCCTGAACGTTTCTGGATCCTCGGCGCCGGCCGTTTCGGACATCTTGCCGTGGAAAGGATCACCCGCCACATCCCCTGCGCGCCCCTCACGATGGTGGACCGGGACCCGTCCGCAGGCGCCGCCGCCGGTATCCGCACCATCACCCGAGACGGCATCGAATGGCTGTGCATGCCCCCATGCGCCACCTACATTCGGTTTTACTGCTACGTGGCGGTGCGAGAAAACCTGAACGCCGGATGGAGATCCCGACGAAGACCCAAGCCGAAGTCCTATCGGCCTTCGGGCACTATGTGGATACCGGTGGGGTCTTACAACCCATGGCCACATAAACGCCCGTGTTGATTACGGATATCGGCCGATGTGTTGGCTTAAGCCCTAAACTCCTGACAAAGCGTGGCAAAGGCACCAAGATTGTGGCAATCGCAGACGCTTCTGGTCTTTCTGTCGCCGATCACGTGGGAAGGGCTTCGCCCCATGAGGTGCATTTTGATGGAGAAGTAATTGATAGCGGCTTTACCCAACAATAATTGCTATGTTACGGGTAGGCGCATTGGCCTACCCGCTTATATTTTTTCGATTTCTTTCTATTTTTTAGGATCGTCCTGACTTATTATGCTCAAAGCCTCTTCAATGGTAGACCACATTTCAAACTCAAAGACAAAGCCTTCAACATCATAAAACTCAGTCATAAATCTGGCAAAATAATCAACCGCTTCCTCGTATTTGCCAGGGGCAATGAGGTGGGCTGAAATTATTTTAAACCCTTGCTTGGTTGGCCTCGCCGCATTATCAATTAGGGTAGTAAACAATCCTTCTGGTTGTGGATATTTTTCAATTGCCTTAAACCATGCAGCGACAACTTCCTTGTTTTTGTGCGCTGGATATCGTCTTTCATGAAAAAGAATACCCATATCCGCCCCCTTCTTCATATTGATGGTGTTAAAAAGAAAAACCGTTATTAAAATCGGGTTTTCCATAGCTGGATTGTTATTCCGATTCAATTTTGAAAGGAAAGATCTGTAATTTTGCCTCCAGGGGAGGATCAACCCCCTGAAGGCTTATAAAGGCATCTTGAGTCGGCCCAGTTTTACGGCAATGTTGGGAGATGCATTTAAAGGAACGCACGGAACCCCAGGAGGCAACAGAATTGATACCCTCTGCCAGTGTCCGGGCATGTCTGACTCCGAAAAGCCAAGGTTCTGGAACTGTTTGTTGGAAGGTGGGATCAATGGAACTATTTCGACAGTGCTTGGTTTTGGTCATTATGTCAAGCTGTTTTGCACATGGCGGCCTGGTTACTGAAAAACCTGAAGACATGCTTGGCCACAAAGAAGGCGTTTTTCATATGAAACACATTGAAAATAGGACAATCGACACCCCTTTTGACCGTACCTACTGGGTGGTTGCCGGGCAATTGCTGGCTGGTTGCTATCCCGGAGATAGGCATGCTCAAACGGCCAACCAGAAACTGTCCTGCCTGATCGATGCAGGGATACGGCATGTGATCAATTTAATGGAACCGGATGAGCTCCACCACCGTAGCTTTCGGTTTGAACCCTACGAGGATCGCATGGGGGATTTGGCCCAACAAAGGAAGATCTCCATTACGCTCGACCAGGTGTCGGTCAAGGATCTATCCGTGCCGACAGAACGCTATATGATTCGAATCCTGAACCAGATCGATCTTTGCATAAGGTATGATAAGCCCGTTTACTTGCACTGTTGGAGAGGACGCGGTAGAACGGGGACCGTTGTGGGTTGCTACCTTGCTCGGCATGGTTTGGCCCTTGGCAAGGAGGCCATTGTGAAAATTGCCGATCTGCGAGAGCACACTGCCGACTCGGATCGTCCTTCCCCTGAAACAGAAAATCAGGTGCGGATGGTTGTCGATTGGGCTGAAGGGAAATGAGCAACCTTTGCGCCGCTGGCAGGCGGGCAGATACAGATCGTTCCCGTGGCTGTCCTTGTTCTGGATCTTCTCGTCCGTGCCATGAATGTAGAACTCGCTGCCTTGGTTCTGGCTGAGCTTGCGCCCGGAATCGGCGAAGGTGTGGGCCTCGTCAAACACCAGAAAATCCAGACGGCCATCGGCAAACAGCTCCACATC
>JAGTVD010000099.1 GCA_018224505.1 Desulfatitalea sp.
ACATTCAATTTGGTAGAAATGTCAAAGCTGCCACATGCGAAATTACGAACTTGCTTAGACCAGATAACATTTCCTTTAAAATTTTTAATATTTTGATCCAAGGAAACATATTCTCTATAGATACCCTTTTTAAGGGCAGATTCCAAATTGTTCACAAATGATTCATAGATTGGCTCGATTAAACCTTCTGTTGAGAAATTATTGGGTGCGGGAATATCAAGAAGGAATTCATACTTAGGATCTCCTGTATAAGCGACACTTAGCATGTACATAAAGTTAGGGGGAGATAATTTTGACAACCATGATGGGGGCTTGATCAGAACATCAAGCCCTGGAATCCGAATATTGCCAACATATGGACCAGCCTTGAGCCTTATCGCATTATCACCTAAAACCTCGGTGATCTCAAACAAAGGTAAGCGTCAATTTAACCCCATCTTCCAGTCCGTTGCGATCGGTGGCATGATACGCTCCTAAATCCCCTATAGGAGGCGTAGCCATGGCAGACATAAATCCGGTTGAACTTGAGCCCGCCGAAAAGTGCAGGTTCTGGAAAGAGCAAATCGAGCGGCAGTTACAAAGCAAGATGTCTCAGGCCCAATTCTGTGAGCAAAATGGGCTCAAACTTCATCAGTTCACCTACTGGAAATACATACACGGCAAAAAAGCCGTCGCTACGGAGGTCGCTTTTGTTTCAGTGCCGGTTGCGGGATTTGGTGCACCTGCAGCGGCCGGGGCGGCGCTTCATCTGGTCACCGATGCCGGTCACCGGATCGAGGTGTACCCCGGTTTTGACCCGGCCACCTTAAAGCAGCTCATTGTTGCACTGAGGGTGCAATGATGCTGCCGTTAAATCCACAGCGCGTCCATTTGGCCCTCGGAAATACCGATATGCGAAAAGCTATCAATGGGCTTTCGATCATGGTCGAGCAGGCCATGGGCCTTGATCCATTTTCAGGCGATTTGTTCGTGTTTTGCAACCGCAGCCGCTCGATCATCAAGATTTTATATTGGGACACAAACGGCTTCGCCATGTGGGTTAAGAGATTGGAAAAACATCAGTTCAAATGGCCAAGCGCCCCGGAAGAAGTGATTTTAATCGGTCCCAGACAACTTGAGTGGTTGCTTGCCGGGCTTGATTATACCAGCGCCCATAAACAGTTGAAATACTCAGCTGTAGCATGAAAATATTACTTCTTAGAGAAGAAATCAATTTACAGTAATGCCCGTTTATGCTATGTACAAGGCATGGATTTTGATCTGAAAAACATCCCTGATGACGCCAGTATATCAAAGCAGGATCTTGTCCGGCTGATCAGTCTCGTTGAGCAAAAATATCAGGAAAAGATATCATACCTTGAAGAGATCGTACGGCTTTTGCGCCATGAAATTTTCGGAAGAAAAACCGAAAAACATAACCCCAATGACCACCTGCAAATGCCGATTTTTCCTTCTGAGCAACAAGACGGTGAGCAAAAACCTTCTCACAACACTGTTGTCATTGCCGAGCACAGCCGCAAAAAGCGCGGCCGAAAGCCACTGCCAGCTGATCTGCCTCGTGTGGATGTCATCCATGACATACCTGAAGAAGAAAAAGTTTGTGAATGCGGCAGCTGCTTAAGCCGCATCGGTGAGGATGTTTGCGAGAAGGTCGATTATGTTCCAGCCAAAGTTCGGGTGCTGCGCCATATACGCTATAAATACGTATGCAAAAACTGCGAGGGCGTTGAAAGCAGCGGTCCTACGGTGAAAATTGCACCGGTTCCCGAGCAACTGATCCCCAAATCAAATGCGTCCGAGGGGCTTTTGTCCCACATTATCGTGTCGAAGTTCGCCGATGGGCTGCCGCTTTACCGCCAGGAAAAAATCTTTGGACGCCTGGGCATCGAATTGCCCCGAGCGACCATGGCCAACTGGGGCATAGCCGCTGCCGAACGCTGCAGCCCCCTGATCGAATTGTTACACGATGAGATTCGAAGCGGACCCTTGATCAATATCGACGAAACAACGCTGCAGGTTTTAAATGAACCGGGCCGAGCCAACACCACCAAATCTTACATGTGGGTGTTTTGTGGAGGCACCCCCGAGCACCCTGCCGTGCTGTTTGAGTATCATCCAACTCGCAGTGGACAGGTGGCCATGGCGTTTTTAGATGACTATCGAGGCTTTATCCAAAGCGACGGTTTCATCGGCTATGACTATCTTGGGCGAAAGCGCTACATTGTGCTTCTGGCCTGTTGGTCTCACGCACGCAGAAAGTTCGTAGAGGTGGTAAAGGCCCGCAAAAAGGTTCGTGGCGGCGCGCAAAGCCCAAAAGGGCTGGCCGATGAGGCCCTGGAGTTTATCGGGAAATTGTACCTGATCGAAAAACAATGCCGCCATGCACAAATGAGCGCTGATCAGATCTACCAGGTGCGCCAGGAGCAATCCAAACCAGTGCTTGATGCCTTTAAAAGGTGGCTGGATGAAAAACAATCAATCACCCCACCCAAGGGGCTTCTCGGACAGGCCATCAATTATACCTTGTCGCTTTGGGACCGACTGATTGTGTACGTTGAGGATGGTCGACTAAAGCCGGATAACAATGTGGCTGAAAACGCCATCCGCCCCTTCGTGTTGGGCCGAAAGAACTTTTTGTTTGCAGGCCATCCCAAAGGTGCCATGGCCTGTGCAACTTTTTTAAGCCTGATTGAAACCGCCAAGGCCAATGGCCTTGAACCCTACAGCTACCTGCGCCACATATTTAAAAAACTGCCCCTGGTCCAGACGCCGGATGAATACCGCGCACTTCTTCCTCAATACGTTGATCGGGACGCCGTTAACAGCCTGCGATCGTAATGAGTGGTTAAATTGACGCTTACGATAAAATTGATTATTATATTGAGTTCTATAGGCCTCATATGCTCGGAGGTGGAAAAACAAACGATAGCTTGGATTGTGACTATTTTTTCAGACCTCTTTTCTGCACTTGGCGGTTGAAAAATCGGAACACGATTAAGGAGCCTGTATCCGATCATGTTATTTATACAGATTGCAGATATACGACTATGCTACAAATAGAAATTGATGGATTTTCTGGA
Organism: Desulfatitalea sp.; assembly: GCA_018224505.1. GTDB lineage: Bacteria > Desulfobacterota > Desulfobacteria > Desulfobacterales > Desulfosarcinaceae > Desulfatitalea. The sequence goes on from JAGTVD010000099.1 coordinate 3,081, forward strand.
TGTGGACCTCA
>JAGTVD010000100.1 GCA_018224505.1 Desulfatitalea sp.
CTGCGTTCAGACAGTGCGGGCCGAACAACCCTGCGCACACCCCCAAGCGTCACTAAAACCCCATTGCGGACGCAGCGCCCCACCCCCGCTACCGGGTGCACCTCCTGTTGTGCCGCTACGAACTGGCCATCCCGGAGGGTGGGCGGATCATCTGCCCAATGCAAGCTCATGCATGAACCTACATGCGATCGCCCTGGGACGCAGCGCACCACCCCCTCTGCCGGGAGCTCCTCTTATCATGCTAAAAAGGTGGCCGATCAGCTGCCCGGTAAATGTAGCAAGCCAAAAAATTCAGGCGATCGCCCTGGATGGGGGGCCAGGTCGGTTATTCCTTGAGCCGCTGTTGCGCTTGCTGGATCAAGTCCAGGAGGCTGGCTACTTTGTTGGGCGGTGGGGCGTTGGTGAGGCGTTGAAACGTTTCGGGGGACAGGCGTTGTTGGAAAAACAGGGCGACGTCGAATCGCTCCCACCAGCAGTCGAGTACTTTGAAACAGGGACCCTGCGCCTGCCCATCGGTGCGACAATAGCCAAAGGGCACGACGCTGCCCAGTCGTGGGCAGCGTCGTTGCAGGTCGTCAAACGCAGTGTCGTCGTTGGTGGTGAAGTCTTGGGTCATAATTTGTCGCCGGGAGCGAAGCGCCGGCGGTTAAAAACTTTTTAGGTCCTGGGGTTTGGGGAAATCGGCGAACACGGCCGTCGATTTGGCCATATCGTCGTCGCTGAGTTCATAATCGCTCAACTTGCCGGAGAGAAACTTATCATAACCGGTCAGATCCAGCAGGCCGTGACCGCTGAAATTGAAAACGATCACCTTCTCCTTGCCCTCCTCTTTGGCCTTTAGGGCTTCGATTACCACTTGGGCCAGGGCATTGCTCGTTTCCGGTGCGGGAATCACCCCTTCGGTGCGGGCCCACAAAATACCGGCTTTGTAGGCGTCGACCTGGGAGACCGACTGGGGCGTGATGATCCCTTCATGGGCCAGCTGACTCACCGTCGGGGCCATGCCGTGATAACGCAGGCCGCCCGCATGGATGGGCGCCGGCACAAACGCATGACCCAGGCTGTGCATGGGCAGCAGCGGGGTGTAGCGGGCCGTATCCCCATGGTCGTATACAAAGGGGGAGCGGGTCAGGGTAGGGCACGCCTTGGGTTCCACGGGGTAGATCTCGATGGCTTTGCCGTTGATCTTGTCCTGGATGAAGGGGAAGGCGAGACCGGCGAAGTTGCTGCCGCCGCCGGCGCATCCGATGATGATATCCGGATATTCATTGATCATGGCCAGCTGCTTTTGGGCCTCCAGGCCGATAATGGTCTGGTGCAGCATGACATGGTTGAGCACGCTGCCCAATGAGTATCGCGTCTTGCCGCTGGTGTCCCCCACCGCCGCTTCGACGGCTTCGCTGATGGCGATGCCCAGGCTGCCGGGCGTGTTGGGATCCCTGGCCAACGCATCCCTGCCGGCCTGGGTTTCCATGCTGGGGCTGGCGATGCATTGGCCGCCCCAGGCCTCCATCATGGCCTTGCGGTATGGTTTTTGATCGAAGCTGATGCGCACCATGTAAACCTTGCAGTTCAAACCGAACTGAGCACAAGCGAAGGAGAGGGCACTGCCCCACTGGCCGGCACCGGTTTCGGTGGTGATGTTCTGGATGCCGAACATCTTGTTGTAGTAGGCTTGAGGAACCGCTGTGTTGGGTTTGTGACTGCCTGGCGGGCTCGCGCCCTCATATTTGAAATAAATGCGGGCCGGGGTGCCCAAGGCTTTCTCAAAACGGTCGGCTCGGGTCAGCGGTCCGGGGCGCCATATGGAGAGTACGTCCAGTACCGGTTCGGGGATGTCGATCCAGCGTTGGGTACTGACCTCCTGTTCGATCAGATTCATGGGGAAGACCGGCGCCAGCGCTTCGGGCTGGAGCGGCTTGCCATCGGGCCCCAGGGGAGGATTCATTTTGATATCGGCCAGAATATTGTACCACTGGCGCGGCATCTGGTCCGCGGGCAGGATCACGCTTTTCAACTTCATACAAGTGCCTCCTTCGAATGTCACGGGAATGTCGGTCGCAACGGCCGGATGGTCCGCGCGCGGACCCCACAAAAGATGAAAAGAGGCCGGGTGTCAAGGCAATTTTGCATTCGGCGCCTTGACGCTTCTTCGACAATCGTCATATTGAGGGGGTTAAGCCTCACTGAAAGGAGATTTCCATGACGTATACATGCAAACGATGCGGCGCGCTGGCCAATGCACCGGGTCACCTGTGCCAACCTTGCAACGATCGGCAGAAATGCCGTTTTTGCGGCCGCCCCGACAGCGATCGCCGCCATGTGTGCAAATCCAAGCTCGAGGAGATGCGCTATGTGTGCAACGGCTGTGGTCGTATCGCCACCGACGCCGAGCTATTGTGCCGGCCGGAAGCCATTGGCTGAAAGGACTTCGAAATGCCCAACGCGCAGGCGTTGTCTGATTACCGCAAAGAGGAAGCTGTGGCGGAATCCCTTGCTCGGTTGTGGGAGGGATTTCAAGCATATTGTGATGGTTTTACGGCCATCACCCGGCGGGCTCAAGGACGGTTCGAAAAACGGGATTGGCAAGGGATGCGCGCGGATACCCTCGAGCGGCTCGATCTTTATGGCCAGGTGGTGGACCGCACGGTGCGTCGCGTGGTGGATCGTTTGGGCTTGCAGGCCAAGACCCCTGACGTATGGCGCACCCTGAAGGCCGGTTTTACCGATGGCCTGAAACAGCGCACGGATAGCGAGCTGGCCTGTACCTTTTACAATTCCGTCAATCGTCGGATTCTGCAAACCGTGGGCATCGATCCGCAGCTGGAGTTTGTCGCACCCCACCCGGCTGAGAGTGCTCAGCCTCCGTCGAATGGTGTCTGTTTCAGCATGACCGTGCCCGCGGTGACGCCCGATGTCATTCAGGCGCTGCTGGCCCAATACCCTTTCAAGATTCCTTTTGCCGATCTCCACACCGATGCCCGCCTCTGTGCGGAAAGGCTCCGGCTGCGCTTGGCCCATGCGCCGGCACCGCCGGCACCGATCCGCATCGAGATGCTGCGCACGCCGTTTTTTCGGGAGATGCGGGCTTATCTGATCGGCCGCATTTGCCGGGGGGATCATCAGGTGCCGTTGGTTTTTGCCCTGGAAAACAGCGACCAGGGCCCGGGTCTGCTCGTGGATGCACTGTTGCTGACCACCGAGGCGCTCCGGGTGCTGTTCAGTTTCAGCCATGCCTATTTCCATGTGCCTTCCGAAACACCGCGGGAACTGGTGCGGTTCGTCAAGCAGTTGATGCCCTCCAAGCGCAATGCCGAACTCTATATCGGGCTGGGATATAATAAGCACGGCAAAACGGAACTGTACCGCGACTTGCTGGACCATCAGCAGGTGTGCGGCCAGGATCGCTTCGATTTCGCGGATGGCCAGCGGGGCATGGTGATGATCGCCTTCAACATGCCCGGGGATGACCTGATCTACAAACTGATCCGGGACCGGTTCGCCTCGCCTAAAAGCGCCACCCATCGGCAGGTGATGGAGAAATACGACTTTGTGTTCCGCCACGACCGGGCGGGGCGGCTAGTGGATGTGCAGACCTTTGAAAATCTGGAACTCGATCAGTGCTGCCTGACGTCCGGTTTGCTGGAGGAGCTGAGCACCGAAGCCCGGCGTACGGTCACGATGACGGAGGATCGGGTGGTCTTGCACCATGTCTATGTGGAACGGCGTATGATCCCCCTGGATCTTTTTTTGAAGCAGGCTGACGCCCGGGACGCCAAGTCGGCCGTCATCGACTACGGGCGGGCCATCAAGGATCTGGCCCGGATCAACATTTTTCCAGGTGATCTGTTGATCAAAAACTTCGGCGTGACACGTTTGGGTCGCGTGGTCTTCTACGACTTCGACGAACTGTGCCCCCTTACCGATTGCCACTTCCGCCGGATGCCGCAGTCCCGGGGATACGAGGATGAGATGGAGGCGGAGCCTTGGTTCGCCGTGGGCGACAATGATGTCTTTCCAGAGGAGTTCGCTTCATTTCTGGCCCTTTCATCGGAGCTGCGCCAGGTTTTTTTTCAGCATCATGGCGACCTGTTGACGCCTGAGTTCTGGCAAGAGACCCAGGACACCATCCGCGCCGGTGTCATCACCCCCATCCTGCCTTACACGGATGCCCAACGGCTGAGACCTGCCGGGCACGCCGGCTGAGCAGGCATGTGGCCGGCAATGGCCAACCTCATTGTTGACAAGACCCCTCCTTTTCTTATTATAATTCCTAACCGAGTCAGCCGCCGACCCCTGATTCCGCCTGGCGGCTTTCCGATCATGGTGCCAACCCCCTGAAAAACGTAGCATGCTACTTAACCGGAGGACAAGCGCCTTGACCTATGGCGCAACTGTCCTCCGCGACCTTCGGAGGCCGAATATGACCGTGTACAAACAAGTCGACGACATCGAAGTGCTCGCACCCCTGCACCCCGGCTTCGATGGCATACTGACCGACGACGCCTTGCGTTTCTTGGCTGATCTGCAGCGCCGCTTCAACCCAAGGCGACGCGCTTTGCTTCAGGCGCGTCAGGTGCGCCAGGCGGCCATCGATGCCGGTCAGTTGCCCGATTTTTTACCGGAAACCCTGTCCATTCGAGAAGGGCAATGGCGTATTGCCCCGGTTCCCGAGGATCTGCAGGATCGGCGGGTGGAGATCACCGGGCCGGTGGACCGTAAGATGGTAATCAACGCCCTCAACTCCGGTGCCTCGGCTTACATGGCCGACTTTGAAGATTCCCATGCGCCCACCTGGCAAGGCACGATAGATGGGCAAATCAACTTGATGGAGGCAGTGCGGGGCACCATCGAACTGACCACACCCGAAGGCAAGCACTACCGCCTCAACGAACGCACTGCCGTGCTCCTGGTGCGTCCCCGCGGCTGGCATCTGGACGAAAAACATGTGCGGGTGGCCGGTGAGCCTGTGGCGGGCGCACTTTTCGACTTCGCTCTGTTCTTCTACCACAATGCCAAAACCCAGTTGGCGCGCGGCACCGGGCCTTACTTCTATTTGCCCAAATTGGAAAGCCACCTCGAGGCGCGTCTGTGGAACGATATATTCGTTCATGCCCAGGAGGCACTGGGGCTTCCCGTGGGCACCATCAAATCCACGGTGTTGATCGAAACCATCCTGGCGGCATTCGAAACCGATGAAATTCTCTACGAACTGCGGGACCATATCGTCGGGCTCAACTGCGGCCGTTGGGATTACATTTTCAGC
>JAGTVD010000101.1 GCA_018224505.1 Desulfatitalea sp.
CCGTTTCCATGATGAATCCTCAATGTAAATACGGCGAGGATGTCATGGCCCGGATCACCTTTCACATGACCTCTGAGGATGGGCTCAAGCGCATGAGCGATGATATCATCGAAGGGCTGAATGACCTCATCGACCAAGCGATCGCCAACACCTATCCACCGAAAAAAAAGGTGAAAAAGAAAAAGGGGGAAGAGGGTCCGGACCAATTCGTCGAAGTCCCCGAAGAGGGCAAAACTTATCTGCGGTTGAACCGCGACGATATCGAGGACATCACCATCGGGTTCAACACGGCTATGCATCACATCCTGCTGGGCCTGAATCCCGAATTCGTGGGCATGGCACCTTTTCCACCGGTCATTCACCACAGCATGGACATCAAGGCCCGTGATCTCGGCGTAAAAATCAACCCTTCATCCTACCTGTTTGTTCTGCCCAATGAAGCAGGTTTTGTGGGAGCCGACAATGTAGGCGTGTTGATTGCCGAAGAACCATATAAGCATGAAGAAAATCAGCTGATTATCGATATCGGCACCAACGGGGAATTGGTCCTCGGCAATCGACACAAGCTGATCTCGTCATCCTGTGCAACGGGCCCCGCACTAGAAGGTGCTCAGCTCTCGTTCGGAATGCGGGCGGCTCCCGGCGCGATAGAACGCATCGAGATTGACCCCGAAACCAGAGAAGTCAACTACAAGGTGATCGGCCGTGATGCCTGGCGAAAATTTTCCGAACCAAAGGAAATGAAAGCCAAAGGCATCTGCGGTTCTGGTATTCTGGACGTATTGGCCGAATTGTACCGAAGTGGTGTCATCACCAAGAGCGGCGTCTTTAACAAAAAAGGCCTCAAAGACTGCTCGCGATTCAGGATCAACCCGGATAACCGTCAGCCGGAGTTTGTGTTGGCTTGGGCTGAAGAGTCGAGCATTGATAAGGATATTGTTATCAGCCAGAAGGATGTGCGCCAGATCCAGTTGGCCAAAGGGGCGCTCTATGCCGGCTGTAAACTGATGGTCAAGCGTATGGGCCTTGAAAAAGTGGATAAAGTCAAAATCGCAGGCGCCTTCGGCACCCACGTGGATCGCACCAAGGCTTTGATCATGGGACTCTTCCCCGATTGCGAGATCGATATGATCCAAAGCGTGGGCAATGCCGCCGGTGACGGGTGTCGCGCTGCCTTGTTGAACGTGAAGAAGCGCGTCGAGGCCAACTGGTGCTCACGCAATGTTGAATACATTGAGCTGACCGTTGAACCGACCTTCCAGCAAGATTTTATGGAAGCGATGCAGTTGCCGCACATGAAGGATGAGTTCCCCCATCTTCGTGGAATTGTCCCGGATGAGATCCTGGATCAATGACCGACACACCGGGGTCCCAAAGCTGTAATTGGCAGAGGGATCCCGGTCAAACGCCATAAATATTGTGTGCCACATTTTAAATAAAATGAAATCCAAGACAGACCCAGATTGTCCAACGGTATTGGTGATGGTCGATCCCGGCATTTGCGACTTCCCGTGCACGATAGCTGCGACTTTGAGCGGTCACAGGAAGGTCACCGTCACGATAACCGGGTCGGAATGCAAACAGATCCAGCAACTGTCAACAACCCTGACTGAAATGACCATTAAAGAACTGTTTTTGCCACTTACACGCAACCCAGTTTACGGCTCAGCTGAAAAAGCAGGCTGCCATAGCTCCTGTGTTGTGCCTGCCGCTATAATCAAGGTGGTGGAAGTGGCGATGGGTATGGCGCTTCCAAAGGATGTTGGCATCAAATTCAAACGTAAAAAACATGAAGAAGGGCCTGGTTCAAATGAATGCCATGAAACCACCAAAAGTGGTGCCATTTAAGACCAATTTAAGCCTTGGTACTGATTTATTGGGACAATTACTGGAAAAAGGGAAAAAGTATGGCCTTAACGCCATTTTCCCCTTTAGTACCGAGAAAATCATCCTGGCGGAATGGGTTCATTTGAAATGCCGTTACGGCTGCAGCAAGTACAACACCAATTGGTGTTGTCCACCTGCCACACCGAGTCCCGAAAAGGTTCGCAATATCATCGGCGAGTACACCACGGCCCTGCTTCTGGTGGGGACCAAGAAATGCTCGGATTTCTACCGTGACAACCAGCGCAAACGCAGCGTTCAGGTTCGATGTTGGCGCGGGACTGTCGGCCTGGAGCGGACTCTTTTCCTTGAGGGCTACTATAAAGCGTTCAGCCTCGTGGGGGAATGCTGCGCACTGTGCAAGGAATGCGCATATCCTGCGGATTGTCGTTTTCCTCAGGAAAAGCGACCATCGGTGGAATCCTTTTCGATCGATGTTATTGGAACCCTTAAAAACCTTGGAAAAATGACCCGTGTGGAAACCGATACCGGTGCGACATACAATTATTATGGCATCATTTTAGTCGAGTAACGCAAAAGAAAGGGATTAAGGCTTTCTTCTGCGGTTCTTGTGCAATGGTAATATGACGATCAATTTTTTAACTCAAATGGGCTTTCAAAAGCGGCAACAGCACCCATTGAAAGGCACGACCGAAGGGAGGTGGTAACTGGGGCAACTGTGGTGTTTGGGAACTACTCAGCATAAACCGACAATACTTTTTAAGGAGACTCCTCATGGCCAAGCAAATGCTCATTGATGCCTATCGGGGCAAAAGAACAGCAAAAGCCCCGTGGGTACCCTACGCCGGCGTTCATTGTGCGTTTTTGATCAATGAACCGGCGGACAAAATGCTCAAGGATGCCGAACTTCTGGCAAAGGGGGTTGTCAACGCTGCTAAAAGATACAAGGCCGACGGAATGCCGTTGCTTTTTGACCTGTCGGTTGAAGCCAATTCAGTCGGGTGCGACCTGAAATGGTGGGGCGACAATGTTCCCTCGGTCACCAACCATCCCTGCTCGAGCCAGACACCCGCCCAAGTTGGTCTCAAGATGCCCACGAAAGATTCCGGGCGCTGGCCTGTGATTTACGAGGCAGCTAAAATCGCAAAACCCCAGCTTGAAGAAATCGATTGCGCAATGATGGGCCTTTTCTGCGGGCCGTTGACCCTGGCCTCCCACCTGGCAGGCGTGCGAATATTTACGGATGTGTACAAACACAAGGATTTTGCCCACGAGGTCATTAAATTTGCGGGACAAATCGGGGCAGTTGCAGCTCAGTTCTATGCCGACATGGGTTGCGACATCATCGCCATCGTCGATCCCGTGGCATCCCAGATAAAATCCGCAACGTTCAAGGAGTTCGTGGCACCGAATTGCAAGGAAGCAATTAAAGTGATCCATGATGCCGGTAAGACATCTTCCTTTTTTATTTGCGGTGATGCAACCAAAGTCATGGAAGATGTCTGCCAACTTGGCACCCACGGTTTTGCCATCGATGAACAACTCAACCTCGTGTTCATCCGTGACCTGGCCCGCAAATATGGCGTCGGATTCGGGGGTAACCTGAAGCTGACCCTGGCCCTGAGCCTTGGCCTTCTCTCTTCAAGAGAGGATGCCATCGTGAGCCTCGCTGCAGGAGGTCAACACGGTTACACCTTTGCACCTGGCTGAGACATGCCCTACGATGTTCCGGTGGAACACATGGACCAAGCGATTGAAGCCAGGGATTGGTATGAGCAATACTACGCCAAGTATCCGGAGTCCTGGTAAACCATTCACGAAAGGAGGTTCGGATCATGGCAGATCGAAAACTAAAAATCGATGTCCTGACCTTGGACAGTGTGCAATGCGCTGCCTGCGGCTACATGATGGAGTCGATTGCAGCCCTGCCAAAAGATGTGCAGGAGATGATCGAATACAAAGAGTGGTCGATCAAGAACAAAGACAGCGTAGCTAAATTCATCGAGCTGAAGGGTAAAGTTTTACCGACGATCTGCATTGAGGAAGATTTGGTTTTTGAGAGCATCATTCCTCAATACGAAGAACTCATCGATGAAATGGCCAAACGGGCACCCAGCCAAGCGATGAAAGAACGTCTCATTTCACTGCGCGACGTTGGCTTCGAATTTGACAAACTCCAGGAGAACCTCGCTAAAGCGGGTTCGGGTTTGTCGACCCGTACAGACTCGGAACGTAAATAATCATAACAAGGAATTCCGGTGCGTTAAGCGTGCCGGAATTCCTTCGAGGAGTCTTTTAAAGCCGTGGAAGCTCTCGAAGCCACAGAAACACTGAAGGCGTTGATCATAGAAAACAATTTGCCGCGCACGGATATTGCGCTGTTCGGCATCAAATGCCCCTACTGCGGTAAATCGGACCGCATTCGCCAACTGGAACGGCCTGACGATCTTTCTGACAAAGTCGATTCCGCCATATTGCAAGAATATGCCAAAATCTGGCAAAGGCTCAATCCATCAAGTGCGCGACTTGGCGTTTGCAGCTTTTGCCTCAACCCCCTGGCACTCAACAAAGGTTCCGCCAAAACGCTTGACCAGCCGTAATCGGGATCCTGCAATCCCGGCTTCTCAAGTGCAATTTGAATCAAATTCCAGACACCTTGCGCGGTGATCTTGGCTAAAAGCAAGATTGGCGTCAGGAGGCGATGGACATCGGTAAAAGTAAGAGGTGGGAGATCATGCCTGATACCACAAAGGTCTATCTGATTACCGGCTTTCTCGGGGCGGGAAAAACGACGTTTCTGAACCGAATCATCAACCGGTTCCCGAAGCACAAAAAGTTAACGCTTCTTGTAAATGAATTCGGCGAAATCGGCGTAGACGGCACGCTGATTGAGGGCGAGGACCTCGACATCATGGAGATCAGCAAGGGGTCCATTTTCTGTGTCTGCGTCAAAACCGATTTTATAAAGGGCCTCTACCAGCTCAGCACCACCGTCAAACCCGACGTGCTGCTCATCGAATCAACTGGTGTTGCCAACCCTTCAGATCTGAAACGTGATTTAAAGCTACCCATCTTCGATAATCGTTTCAATTTCATGGAACAGTTTTGTATCATCGATGCACCACACTTTTTTGGTGCCTACGAGGTTTACGCCTCCCTGGAAAAACAAATTGCTTCCTCCAGTGTTTTCATTATCAACAAGATCGACACGGCCTCACCTGAAACCATCAATGCGGTCAAAGAGGTCGTGAAAAAATTTCATCCACAACCAGTTTTTTTTGAAACGACATATGCCGATATCCCGCTGGAATCCTATTTCGATTTCGCAACCAGTGTCGAGCAGGACGCTATGGATACGGCCAACGATGGAAAACTAAAGATCTTATCGGATACGGAAATGGATCAGTATCTGGATGATTTGCTGGACAGCCCGGATCTGCAATTATCCCCGCCGGATCTCCTGGTGTCTGTTGCCTATAAATGGAATGGGCAAGATATCTCACAAATCAAGTCGATGGCAGACGCCTTACCTGCGAAGGTCCTCCGCGCAAAAGGCTTTATACAGGAGAATGGACGCATATTGCTTTTCAGCTTCGTTCTGGGTGACTGGACCCTGCAACCGGTCGCTATTCAGAGGGAGCGTATCCAGCACATGAATATTGTTGTCTTTATCGGTCCACCGGATACAACGGCCGACATTGAAGCGGCTACCGAAACCGGCAATTGGGACAATCTGGGATTATATCAACCATATTCACAGTCATAGCGCAGTACCACCAGTGCAGACCTGATCA
>JAGTVD010000102.1 GCA_018224505.1 Desulfatitalea sp.
AATCGAGCACCCGTTCCTTCTCGTCCAAATAGGGGGTGATCGCCTCCGGATCGGATGGCGGGCGGGATCCCTCCGATGCCTGGTCAGGGGTGTTCAAAAGGGCTTGCAGGCCCTTTTCGTCAATTGCCACGTCCGGCGCAAAGAGCACCAGGCGGCGCACAAAGTTCTGCAATTCACGGGTGTTGCCCGGCCACTCCCGGCGGGATAGATGAGCCAGAACCCCGGGGGCGATGTGCTTGGGAGGGATGCCCAGTTCTTTGCAGACCTGGAGGGTGAAGTGCTGAACCAGCAGAGGGATATCTTCCCGCATTTCCCGCAGGCTGGGGGTGAAGACACTCACCACATTGAGGCGGTAGTAAAGATCTTCCCGGAATGAGCGGTCCTTGATTTTCTCTTCCAGCGGTTGATTGGTGGTGGACAGGATGCGCACATCCACGCGGAAATCGCGGGTGCCGCCGAGCGGCCTGATTTCCCGCTCCTGCAGCACCCGGAGCAGTTTGGTCTGCACGCTGACGGGAATGTCGGCGATCTCGTCCAGCAGGAGACTGGCGCCGTCCGCCTGTTCGAACAGCCCTTTGTGGTAGGCGAGAGCCCCGGTGAAGGCCCCTTTTTCGTGTCCGAACAGTTCGCTTTCCAGCAGGTGCTCCGGGATGGCCGGGCAATTGACGGCCACCAGGTCCTTGGCGCCCCGTTTGCTCAGCGCGTGTATGGCCCGGGCCACCAACTCCTTGCCCGTGCCGCTTTCGCCCCGGATCAGCACGGCATAGTCGGTGTTGGCCAGAGATTTGATGACTTGGGACAGACGCATGACCGGCGGCGATTGGCCCACGAACTGTTCGAAAGCGGCCTTTTGCGACACCTGCCGCCGCAGGGTCTGGTTCTCGCCGATCAGCCGGCTGCGCTCCAGCCCTTTGCGCAGCACCCGCAGCAGATCCGGTATCTCGAACGGCTTGGTGATGAAATCGTAGGCCCCCTGCTTGATGGCTGTCACGGCGGTTTCGATATCCCCGTAGGCGGTCATCATGATGATCGTGGGCCGGGGTTCGCACCCGCCGAAGGCGTCGAGCAGGGCCATGCCATCCACTTCGGGCATGCGCACATCCAGCAGCACCAGGTCGTAGTCCTGCTGCCGGATCTGGTCCAGAACCGAACGGGGATTGTCCGACACGGTAACCGCCACCCCTTCCAGTTCATAGGCCAGCACCCGCTGCAACCCCTCCAGCATGTCCTGTTCATCATCAACGATCAGCAGTTTCTGTTGTTTCGCCATGGCCCGTCAGAATGCCTCCATGGGCAAATGAATGGTGAAGCAGGTCCATTGCCCCGGTTCACTCTCCACCGTGATTTCTCCGCCATGATCCTGCACGATACCGTAGCTGACCGAAAGTCCCAGACCGGTGCTGTCACCGGTGGCTTTGGTCGTGAAAAACGGATCGAAAATTTTGGTCCGCATGCCGGGCTCGATGCCTTTGCCATTGTCCCGGATGGTGACCTGCACTTGTTTTTCCGACGCCAGCCAGGCAGTGGCGACGGCAATCTCCCCCTGTCCGTCGATGGCCTGACAGGCGTTGATGAGCAGGTTCATGAGCACCTGCTTCATTTTGTTCACGTCCATGGCAATCCGGGGCAGGTCGTCGTCCAGGTTCAAATCGATCCGCACCTTCTGCTTTTTGAACTGATGGCTGAGCAGTTGCACCACCTCGTAAACCACACTGTTCAGGGCGGCATCCTGCTTGGCGCTCTCGTGGCTGCGGGCGAATTGGAGCAGATCGGTCACGATGCGTTTGGAATTGAGGGCTTGCTTTTCAATGGTGGACAGGTCCTTGAGGCCTTGGGGAAAATCGGCCAGGGCTCTTTTGAGCAAGTCCACATAGCAGAGGATCACGCCCAGAGGGTTGTTGATTTCATGGGCCACCCCCGCGGCCAACTGCCCCATGGCCACCAGCTTTTCCGCCTGCTGGATCTTCTGCTCCATCTTCTTCTGGTCGGTAATCTCCCGACTATAGCGGATAATTCTCACCAACCGGCCCGACTCATCCAAGACCGGATAGAAATGGACCAGGAACAGCGCACCGCCGGCATAGCGCATCTCCTGGCTCACCGCTTTCCTGGAAACAGCCACGGTTTTCAGGGCGCAATCGGCGCACGGTTCCATGTTGCCGGAGTGGGCCTCGTAACAGGGGGTATCGTACACATCCTCGGGCGCCACGCCGTAGCGCTTGAGATAGGCCTGGTTGACCATTTTGATATTAAAGTCCGCATCGAGCAGGACCACCATATCGGTGATGCCGTCAAAGGTCGATTGCAGCAGCTCCTTGCTCTGGATCAGCCGGTGCCGGTCACCCAGACTCTCTATGGCGATGCCGATCTGGCGGCCGATGGACAAAAATAGATCCAGCTGATCCGTGGAAATGGACTTTCCCGGCAGCTCCGCAAAACTCATCACCCCAAGGTGCTTGCCGCGGCAGGAAATGGGGACATTGAGGTGATTGGTCGACGCATCAGAGACAAACCGCGTGATCTCTCCTCCAAAAGCTTTGCCGATGGCGCTGCGCAGGCCTGC
>JAGTVD010000103.1 GCA_018224505.1 Desulfatitalea sp.
CCAGTTCGATCACTCGCATCACATGATCGCCCCATCCTTCCGGGGGGCCGATGAGAACCTTCATGGCAGCCGCTTTGACTTCCGGGTGGTTGATGGCAGTGGCGATAACGTTGTCCGCATGGGCGACAATCATAGGTTCTCCTTGTCCGATCTGTATGTTGGCTGTCTGCGTGCTGGTTTGAATTCAGATGGCTTCATCATGACCCATTATAGGGCCTCTTTATCCTGTTATCAAGCAAACGTGCCATTGGTCAGCGATGAAAGCGGAGCGGGACAAGCGACCGCACCCCCCGGCCGGGATCACCGCTCACCATCCAAATGTGCCACTTGCACCTATCAAATGTGGCGAGATGCCTATGCCTGGCTGAACGCCGCCCAGCGACCCTTGATGTTTGCAGTAATCGGGATTATGAAGGTTAAGTATGAGGCGCGGGAAACGTCCTCTGAAATTTGATATGGAACCGCATTGGTTTATGGCCATGGCTCTCACACTACCCTATGGAACGACGACCCTTGCTTTCGACGGCGCCCTTTCCCCCGACATCCTGGCGGTGCGCGAACCGTTGCCCGTCATCGACCCCCAGCGGTTTCGCGAACGGTTGGATCGATTTTTCGCAACCGAACGTCTGAACCTCGGCCAGCCGGTGGTGGTGGTGGCCGATCAAACCCGGTTGTGCGGCTATCCGCAATACCTGCCGGTTTTGTTGGATGCCCTGGCGGCGGCAGGGGCCCGGATGGCGAGGCTGCGGGTCCATATCGCCTATGGCACCCACATGCCCCAGGATGAGGTGCAATGCCGGCAGGCCTACGGCACGGCTTACACGGGGCCTCCGGCCTGGGTGCATCACAATTGTGCGGACCGCACCGCCTTCGTCGATTTGGGCACAACCCGGCGGGGAACCCCGGTGCGCCTGCACCGGGACATTGCGGCAGCCACAAGCATCATCACCTTCGGCGCCATTTCACATCACTATTTCGCCGGCTTCGGCGGCGGTCGCAAATTGATCTTCCCCGGCCTGGGGGAGAAGACGGCCATCCACGCCAATCACGGCCTCTTTCTGGATCGCGCCGGCCGTTGTCTGTCGGCCGGTTGTCAGCCGGGCCGTCTGGCGGGCAATCCATTGGCCGAGGACCTGGCGGCGTATGAAACCTTTCGGCCCGCTGATCTGGCCATTCACGGAATCCTCGACAGTCATGGCCAGGTGTGTGATCTGCGGGTAGGCCGAGGTGCGGACCATTTTCTATCCGCCTGCACCCAGCACGCCCAAGGGTGCACGGTCAGCGGCGGCCCCTATGACCTGGTGCTGGCGGGTTGCGGCGGATTTCCGAAGGATATCAATTTGATTCAAAGCCACAAGGCCATCCATCACGCCGCTGCATTCGTGCGTGACGGCGGCCGGCTGATCGTGCTCGCCCATTGCGGCGGCGGTGTCGGCTCCGACACGTTTCTGCCCTGGTTCGCTTTAGGCAGTTGGGAAGCCGCCTTCGACCGGTTGAGCGCCAACTATGTGGGCAACGGCGGCACGGCCCTGGCCATGATGGCCAAGACCCGGCGTATCCGCATCGGCCTGGTGACGACCCTGGCGCCGCATGTGGTCACCACCATCGGGTGTGATCCGCTCTGCGTGGAAAAAGCCCGAACGGAAGTGCTGGCCCACCGGGGCAGCCTGGCCGTGATCCCCAACGCCAGCAGAATTGTGCCTGAGGAGTCCGCAACCCCATGAGCGCTACCGGCACGCCAACACCACCCTTCCACCTCCTGGCTGCCATCATTCAAGGCGAGGTCCATACGGACCCGGTGCGTCGCTGCCTGCTGGCCACCGACGGCAGTATTTTTCAGAAAAAGCCCATCGCAGTGATCTACCCCTATTGCGAAGCGGATGTCCAGGCGGCGGTGCGTTTTGCCGTGGGCCACGGGCTGAGCCTCCATCCCCGCGGGGCGGGCAGCGGCCTGTGCGGGTCGGCGCTGGGTGACGGCATCGTGGTGGATTTTTCCAAATACATGAACCGGTTGCTGCATCTGGACCTGCAGGAAGGCACCTTCACATGCGAGCCGGGGTACCGCCTGGGTGAGCTGGAGATCGCGCTGAAGGGCAGCGGCCGTTTTTTTCCCCCCGACCCGTCCAGCGGCGAATACGCCACCTTCGGCGGGATGTGCGCCACCAACGCCAGTGGCGCCCACTCGGTGAAATACGGCAATGTGGCCGATTATCTGGTGGACGCGCGGGTGGTGTTCGCCGATGGCACCGCCACCCAACTGTCGGCCATCGAAGGGATGGCCCTCGACCGCTTGCCGCGCCATCTGGCCCAGCTGGCCCGTCTCTATCAGAATCATCGGGAAGTCATAGAAGAAGCCTACCCCGACATTCGCTGCAACGTGGCCGGATATAACCTGCGCCGCCTGGTGCGTGATGACCGATTGCGCTTGCACCGGCTGTTGTGCGGTGCGGAGGGTACCCTGGGTGTGGTCACCCAGCTGCATTTCGCCCTCATCGACCGGCCCCGCGCCGACGCGCTGGTGGTGGCCTTTTTTGACGACATCGTCCAGGCGGCCCGGGCCGTGCAGCAGGCCATGCCCCTGGGGCCGTCGGGCATCGAAATCATGGACAAGTCCCTGCTGCAGCTGGCCCGGGAGTCGGATCCCGCCTTGCAGGCCGCCATCCCGGGCAATATCGACAATGTGCTGCTCATCGAGTTCGACGGA